>NZ_JBAGKI010000006.1:0-145541 GCF_036689795.1 Micromonospora palythoicola
CGGGGCTACCAGGTCGGTGAGCGACTGCTGCGGCCCGCGCTGGTCGCGGTCGCCGACCCGCAATTGTGCGCTAGGGTGACCCGGCCGCCCCGCCCGCCGACACCCGGCGGGCGGGGCGGACCGGGCCCGGCGGTGGGGAGGAGGTGTACGGGTGAGTTCGAAGGACTGGATCGAGAAGGACTACTACGCGGTCCTGGGCGTGGCGAAGGCCGCGCCGGCTGATGAGATCAAGAAGGCGTACCGCAAGCTGGCCCGCGAGTCGCACCCGGACCACAATCCCGGTGACGCCAAGGCCGAGGAGCGTTTCAAGGCGGTGTCCGAGGCGTACGCGGTGCTCGGTGACGACGCCAAGCGCCGTGAGTACGACGAGATGCGCTCGTTGTTCGGCTCGGGTGCGTTCCGGCGTGGTGCCCGGCAGGGCGGCCAGCCGGGCGGTGCCCCGTTCGACGTCTCCGACCTGTTCGGCGGCGCGCAGTCAGGTGGCGGCCGGTTCGCCGGCGGCAACATCTCCGACCTGTTCAGCTCGATCTTCTCCGGCGGCGGGGGTGCGGGCGCGCCCGGTCCGGCCCGGGGCCGGGACATCGAGACCGAGGTGGCGCTCGACTTCGACGACGCGGTACGCGGCGTGACCCTGCCGCTGACGTTGCGGGCACCCGGTGTCTGCGACACCTGCCACGGCAACGGCGCCAAGCCCGGCACCGTGCCACGCACCTGCCCGGTCTGCCACGGCGCCGGGGTCACCAACCGGAACCAGGGCGCGTTCAGCTTCTCCGAGCCCTGCCGCAACTGCCAGGGCGTGGGCACGGTGGTGGACGAGAAGTGCCCGGAGTGCCAGGGCACCGGCGGGGTCACCAAGACCCGTACGCTCAACGTCCGCTTCCCCGCCGGGGTGGCCGACGGCCAGCGGATCAGGCTGGCCGGCCGGGGTGAGCCGGGTGAGCGCGGCGGCCCGGCGGGTGATCTGTTCGTGCACGTGAAGGTCCGGCCGGACGAGGTGTTCGGGCGCACCGGCGACGACCTCACGCTCACCGTGCCGATCACGTTCGCGGAGGCCGTCCTCGGCACCGATCTGCGGGTACCGACGCTCGACGGTCCGGTGACCCTGCGGGTGCCACCGGGTACGCCGAGCGGTCGCATCCTGCGTGCCCGGGGCAAGGGTGTCAGCCGCCGGGACGGTCAGGCCGGCGACCTGCTGGTCACCCTCGACGTGGTGGTGCCAGCGCGGATCTCGGACGAGGCACGGGCCGCTCTGGAGACGTTCGCCGAGCAGACCCCGCCGGCGGCCCGGGAACATCTCGACGCGCGGGTGCGTCGGTTCGGTTGATCGGTGAAGCGGTGCGGAGGTGAGCGGGATGGACGGGTTCGTCGGCTCGGATGACCCGGCATACGAGGCCAAGGTGCTGATGATTTCGGTCGCGGCGCGGATGGCGGGGATGCACCCGCAGACGCTGCGCCAGTACGACCGGCTCGGCCTGGTGCAGGCCGGCCGGGCGGCCGGTGGTGGTCGACGGTACAGCGTCCGGGACGTGGTGCTGCTGCGCGAGGTGCAGCGGCTCAGCCAGGACGACGGCGTCAACCTCGCCGGGATCAAGCGGATCATCGGGCTGGAGCGACTGCTGGAGCAGGCGCAGCAGCGGGTCGCCCAACTGGAGGCGGAACTCGACGCCGCGTACCGCCGGATGGCCGAGCTGGAGTCGCTGGCCCGCTTCCCCGGCCGGGATCTCGTACCCACCAACCAGACCTCGACCGCCCTGGTGGTCTGGCGTCCCCGACGCAGCCCCGGGCGCTGACGCCCGCCATCGCCGAAAGGGTGTGGCTCCGCCAGGCGGAGCCACACCCTTCCGCGTCTCCGCGGCGCTCGTGTTTCCGCAAACCCGAGCGCCGGACGGGTTGTCCCGACTAGCCTTCAGAAATCACGTCTAAACCAACTCAATCCGGACTCCGATCTGGCGGGGGGAGCCATGACGGAAGCGGCGAGAAAGGTGGCCGAGCAGACGGAGCAACGCCTCGACGACCTGGCCGAGAGCGTCCAGCGTCGGTTCGACCGGATCACCAAGGGACGTCTCTCCGGGCAGAGTCAGGACGACAGATCCGTCGACCGGGTCGCGGCGGAACGCGGTCAGGTCGGCCGAGGTGCCGGCCAGGTGCGCAGTGACCAGCACCGTCGTGAGCGGGGCGGGTCGCGCTGACGATCCGCCGACGTGCGGGCCGGGAGCCACGGGGGGTCCCGGCCCGTTCGGCACGTTCAGAGCCGGCGATTTTCCCGGACCAGCCCGCCCTCGCACCACTCCCGGTACACGAACAGCTCCGGCCGGGTCAGCAGTACCCGGCTGTTGTGCGCCCAGGTACGCATCAACTCGTCGCCGTTGCGCTCGGCCTGGTCGACGAGCTTCCGGAAGCGACGCTTCGGGTGCGCCCGGAAGTTCGTCCGGATCCCGTCGGCGGCGTAGATGTAGAGGCAGTGCAGCGCGAACCGACGCGCCGGACAGCGGGTGTCCATGGCGAGTTCGAACAGCGTCATCACCAGCCGGTCACCGGAGACCAGCAGGTCCCAGTCCGGCGGCATCGACGTCAACGGGACCGAGTCGGGTTGGTAGGCCCACGCTCGCAACTCCGCCGGGGTCGGATCGACGGGGTTGGCGAAGCCGTGGAACGCTGACTCCTGCACGCTCACCGGCCAACCTTCCGCTTCCGCCCGCGGGGGCGTGCGCCCACCGGGAACCTGGCTGCTGGGGCGACACGTTAACGCGGTACCGGTGAGTACCGGTAGACCCTGCGGGAAGCAATTCGGCATCTGTTGGTCGACGGGGGCCGTCCGGACGGTCTCACCGGCCGGTGAGCGGTCACGCCCGGTCGGCCACCGGTGCCCGTTGCGCCCGTTGGGCCCGGGCCCGCGACCGCAACCACTGCTTGAACCAACCCAGGTCCGGCAACCGGGCGAGCATCGGCCCGGTCACCACCGTGATCAGTACGTACGCCGTGGCGAGCGCCGCCAGTTGCGGATCGACGCCGCCGGCGGCCACCGCCAGCCCGGCGATGACGATGGAGAACTCGCCCCGGGGTACGAGTGCCAACCCGGCCCGCCAGCGTCCCGGCTCGGCGATTCCGGCCCGCCGGGCCGCCAGGTAACCGGTCAACGTCTTCGTGCCCATCGTCACGAACGCGAGCAGCAGTGCCGGCAGCAGCACCGGCGGGATGCCCCGAGGATCGGTGACCAGGCCGAAGAAGACGAAGAACACGGCGGCGAACAGGTCCCGCAGCGGAGTGAGCAGTTCGGTGGCGTGGTGGGCGACCGGGCCGGACAGCGCGATGCCGACCAGGAACGCGCCGACCGCCGCCGAGACCTGGAGCTTCGCCGCGATCCCGGCCACCAGGAGGGTCAGTCCGAGCACACCGAGCAGCAGCGCCTCGGCGTCGTCGGCCGACATGAATCTGGAGATCTGCTTGCCGTACCGGACGGCGACCACGAGCACCGCGATGACGGTCACCACCGCGATGCCCAGACCGATACCGCCCTTAGCCACGCCCACGCCGGCCAGCAGGGCGGTCACCAGGGGCAGGTAGAACGCCATCGCGAGATCCTCGATCACCAGCACCGAGAGGACCACGGGTGTCTCTCGGTTACCGAGCCGGCCCAGGTCTGCGAGGATCTTGGCGATCACCCCCGAGGACGAGATCCAGGTGATCCCGGCGAGCACCACCGCGGACACCCAGCCCCAACCGAGCAGCAGCGCGAAGGCCGCCCCCGGCAAGGCGTTGAGCAGGGCGTCGATCAGCCCGGCGGGCGCGGATGCCCGCAGGTTGCCGACGAGTTCGGTGGCCGAGTACTCCAGGCCGAGCATCACCAGCAGCAGGATCACGCCGATTTCCGCGCCGACGGCGAAGAATTCCTCGCTGGCGTTGAGTTCCACGATGCCGCCGTGGCCGAAGGCGAGTCCGGCGAGCAGGTACAGCGGGATCGGTGACAGGCCGATCCGGCGGCTGAGCCGCCCGAGCAGACCGAGCAGGAACAGCAGGGCGCCGACTTCGACAAGCAGGGTCGTGGTCTCGTGCATCCGCGCCTCAGCCGTCCGGATCGCCGTCGGCGAGGATGGCCGTCACGGCGTCGAGGCCGTGCCGGGTCCCGACGACGACCACCACGTCGCCCGCGGCGAACCGGAACGATGGAGCCGGCGAGACGTTCACCTCGCCGTTGCGCAGCACGGCCACGATCGAGGCGCCGGTGCGGGTCCGGGCCTTGGTGTCCCCCAACGGCCGGTTGACGTACAGCGAGGAGGCCGGAATGGCGATCTGCTCGGTGAGCAGCCCGGCGGCCTGCTCGCGCAGCCCGGAGAGTTGGCCGAGCATGAGCGACGCGCCGAGGATGTCGGCCAGCGCCTCCGCCTCGTCATCGGTGAGCGGGATGTCCGCCGCGCTGGCGTCCGGGTCGTCCGGGTCGTACAGGACAAGGTCCCGACGGCCGCTGCGATGGGAGACCACGCCCAGGCGACGGCCGGACTCCGTCACCAGTTCGTGGCGGACACCGATCCCCGGTAAGGCAGTCTGTTCGACACGTACTCGCACCCCGGCAACGCTACCGGCACGCCGCCGGACGTACGGAGCCGGCGCAGCGGGTACGACATGCGCGCCGGGCCGCCGGACGGCTCAGGCGAGCCCGGTGAGGCGGCAGGTCAGTGAGGGCCGGCCGACGCGGCTCACGGTCACCGCGACCAGGCAGCCCCGCTCGGGGTCGAGGACGATCCGCAGCGTTCGCCGGTCAGGCAGGGCGAAGCCGTGGTACGGCGACGGTTCGTTACCCAACGGGCCGGCGTCGATGTGGACCAGGCCGCCTACGTCCGGCTCGGTCACCGCCGACACCACGACCCGGGACAGCAGGTCCACCGGGCGGAGCATCTCCACCAACCAGGCGTCCACGACCGCCGGCCACGAGTAGAAGTACCGGGGGTCGTCCCGCGAGTCCTCCGCCGGCACGGGGGAGCTGAGCTGCTCGCCGTCGCCGAGGGTCGATCGATGGAGTGACGTGCGACAAGTGATACAGCTCACACCGCTCAGGTTGAGTGGAATAGACTCAACTCTGGTTCTGTCGGTACCAGTGGACACACCGATCCAGGGGAGCCCATGAACACCGAACGCCTCACCACCAAGAGCCGCGAGACCATCACCGGCGCCGTCGCCCTGGCGAACCAGCGGGGGCACGCCACCGTCGAACCGTGGCACCTGCTGCTGTCGCTGCTGGACACCGAGGGCTCGACCGCTGCCGGCCTGCTGCGCGCCGTCGGGGCCGACCCGGCCGAGCTGCGCCGCGCCACCCAGCGCTCCGTCGACGGGCTGCCCGCCGCACGCGGGTCCAGCATCGCCGAGCCGACGTTGGCCCGTGAGTTCGTCAACGCCATCGGTGCCGCCGAGCAGATTGCCCGCCCCCTGGGCGACGAATACACCTCCACCGAGCACCTGCTCGCCGGGCTGGCCCGGGTCGGCGGTGCCGTGTCCGCCGCGCTCAAGGCCGCCGGTGCCACCGAGGAGAGCCTGGTCGCCGCCTTCCCGACGGTACGCGGCGGCGATCGTCGGGTGACCACCGCCGACCCGGAACAGACCTACCAGGCGCTCACCAAGTACGGCGTGGACCTGACCGCCAGCGCCCGGGACGGCAAGATCGACCCGGTGATCGGGCGGGACTCCGAGATCCGTCGGGTGATCCAGGTGCTGTCCCGGCGTACCAAGAACAACCCGGTGCTGATCGGCGAGCCCGGGGTGGGTAAGACCGCCATCGTGGAGGGCCTGGCCCAGCGGATCGTGGCCGGCGACGTGCCCGAGTCGCTGCGGGACAAGAAGCTGGTCTCGCTCGACCTCGGCGCGATGGTCGCCGGTGCGTCGTACCGGGGCCAGTTCGAGGAGCGGTTGAAGTCCGTCCTGGAGGAGATCAAGAACTCCGACGGGCAGGTCATCACCTTCCTCGACGAGCTGCACACCGTCGTCGGCGCGGGCAAGGGCGAGGGCTCGATGGACGCCGGCAACATGCTCAAGCCGATGCTGGCCCGCGGTGAGCTGCGCATGGTCGGCGCGACCACACTCGACGAGTACCGCGAGCACATCGAGAAGGACCCGGCGCTGGAGCGGCGCTTCCAGCCGGTGCTGGTCGGTGAGCCCACCGTGGAGGACACCATCGGCATCCTGCGCGGGCTCAAGGAGCGCTACGAGGTGCACCACGGCGTACGCATCACCGACGCCGCGCTGGTCGCCGCCGCCGCCCTCTCCGACCGGTACATCACCGACCGGTTCCTGCCGGACAAGGCGATCGACCTGGTCGACGAGTCGGCGTCCCGGCTCCGGATGGAGATCGACTCCCGGCCGGTCGAGGTGGACGAGATCGAGCGCGCGGTGCGCCGGCTGGAGATCGAGGAGATGGCGCTGGCCAAGGAGCCGGACGCCGCCTCCGCCGAGCGACTGGAGCGGCTACGCAAGGAGCTGGCCGACAAGCGTGAGCAGCTCACCGCCCTGTCCGAGCGGTGGCAGTTGGAGAAGAGCCACATCACCAAGCTCTCCACCGCCAAGGAGGAGCTGGAACGGCTCGGCGGCGAGGCGGAACGGGCCGAGCGCGACGGCGAACTGGAACGCGCCGCCGAGCTGCGGTACGGCCGGATCCCGGCGCTCCAGGCCGACCTGGCCACCGCCGAGGAGGAACTGGCCCGGCTGCAGTCCGCCGGCGCGATGCTCAAGGAGGAGGTCGGCGCGGACGACATCGCCGCCGTGGTCGCCTCCTGGACCGGCATCCCCGCCGGCCGGCTGCTGGAGGGTGAGACCGCCAAGCTGCTGCGGATGGAGGAGTCCCTGCGCGGACGCGTGGTCGGCCAGTCCGAGGCGGTCGCCGCGGTCTCGGACGCCGTCCGGCGCGCGCGGGCCGGAGTCGCCGACCCGGACCGCCCGACCGGCAGCTTCCTCTTCCTCGGCCCGACCGGTGTCGGCAAGACCGAGCTGGCCAAGGCGCTGGCCGAGTTCCTCTTCGACGACGAGCGGGCGATGGTCCGCATCGACATGAGCGAGTACGGCGAGAAGCACTCGGTGGCCCGCCTGGTCGGCGCACCGCCCGGCTACATCGGCTACGAGGAGGGCGGCCAGCTCACCGAGGCGGTGCGCCGCCGGCCGTACTCGGTGATCCTGCTCGACGAGGTGGAGAAGGCCCACCCGGACGTGTTCGACATCCTGCTCCAGGTGCTCGACGACGGCCGGCTCACCGACGGCCAGGGGCGTACGGTCGACTTCCGCAACGCCATCCTGATCCTCACCTCGAACCTGGGTTCGGCGGTCATCAGCGATCTGACGCTGGCCGAGGAGCAGCGCCGCGAGGGCGTCCTGGCCACGGTCCGGTCGCACTTCAAGCCGGAGTTCCTCAACCGGCTCGACGACATCGTGGTCTTCGCCGCCCTGCACGGTGACGACCTGCGGGCCATCGTGGACATTCAACTGGCGCGGCTGAGCCGGCGTCTCGCCGACCGCCGGTTGACGTTGGACGTCACCGAGGACGCGCGTGGGTGGCTCGCCGAGCACGGGTACGACCCGATCTACGGTGCCCGCCCGCTTCGCCGGCTGGTCCAGTCGGCGATCGGCGACCAGCTCGCCCGGGCGCTGCTCGCCGGCGAGGTCCGCGACGGCGACACGGTGCGGGTCGACCTGCGGGACAGCAAGGACGCTCTGTCGGTCACGTCCGGCTGAGCCCGTCGCGCCGGGCCCGCCTCCGACGGGCGGAGGCGGGCTCCCGGGGCGAGGATGGAGAGATGTTCGGGATGCGCCGCAAGAAGGAATCGGAGCTGGCGAGAGCCGTCGCGGAGCTCGGTCACGCCAACACGTTGGCGTTCGGTCGGGTCGGGATCGCGGGCACGTTGCTGCCCGAGACCGAGGCGTACCAGCGCGTCGCGGCGGCCGTGACCGACCGACCGGAGGAGGTACGCGACCTGCTCGACCGGCTGCTCACCGGCAGCGCCCCCGCGGGTCGCGTGTACGCCGCCACCCTGCTGGAGCGGCTCGACCCGGCGGCCGGGCGGGCGGCCTGGACGGCGCTGCGCGGCGACGCCGCCGAGCTGAGCACGATGACCGGCTGCGTGATGGGAAGCACCACGGTGGGCGCGTACGCCGTCGAGCGACTCGCCGCCACCTGATCCGACCGCCGTTCGGATCCACCCGAACGGGGCTGCCGGGGCTTGCCGACGGTCCGTACCGTCCGCGACATGACCGCGACCGCCGAACCGTCGGCAGCCGTACCCCCGCCCCGGCCGCCGCGCCCCGGTACCGTCACTGTGGCCTTCTGGCTGCAACTGGCCACCGTGCTGATCCTGCTCGGCCTCGTCACCCTGCTGGTGTTGGCGGCGGTCGACTGGAACGACGCGATCGACAAGGCGCTGCGGCAGGTGCCCGACGCCGACCCGGACGAGGTACGCGCGGAGCGCTGGAACACCGTCATGATGGCGACGGTCTTCGGTGTGCCGGCCCTGCTGCTGGCGCTCTGGTTGGGGCTCACGTCAGGCTGGGTGCTCCGGGGCAGCAACACCGCCCGGGTGATGGTGTTCGTGGCCGGCGGCCTCCAACTGCTGCTCTGCGTCGTCCAGGGCTGTGCCGGCGCGTTCCTGGTCCCGTTCGGTCTGGCGTTCGCACTTGCCGACGGGCCGTACGTCGACGAGACGTACCCGGAGGAGGTTCCGCCGCCGGACGACGAGTTCTGGCCGGAGTCGAACTTCATGGAGGCTCTGTACGACCAGCCGAACGCGTTCGAGGTGTTCCTCCCGTTGACGGGTCTAGGTGTGCTGCTGGTGTTCCTGCTCACGGCGGCGGTGGTGCTGCTGCTGGCGCTGCCGCCGGCGCACCGCTGGTTCGTGCCCCGCACCGACCCCGCGCCGGCCTGGCCGCTGCCCGGGCGCGACATACCGAACGCCTACCTGGTCGGCTACCCGGTGCCCTTGGGCCACCCCGCCTATCCCGCGCCGTCCGGTCACGCACCGCTGCCGGGGTATCCGCCGGGTTATCCGTCACCGCCCTGGTATGGGGCCCCTGATGCGGGGTATGCGATGCCCGGGTACCGCGTGCCCGGTCCGGATCCGGCCGGGCACTTCCCGCACCAGGCGGACCCGCCGGCCGACCCGCAGACTCCGCCTGATCCACCGACGTCGGACGGGCCGGCGGCCCCCGGCGGTGGTGAGCCGGGCGGTGCGGGTTCCGGCGGAGCGGATCAGGCCGACCGGTAGCCGGGTGGCGGCGGGCGGCAGCTGCCCGGATCATGGTCGACGTCTCCGCCGAACTGTCTCGGGAGGTGACCGGTGGACGGGACGACGGTGTACCTGGTGGCCGGCTGCCTGGCCGGGCTGGCCGTCGCCGGGTTCGCGCTGCGTTGGTGGCGTGGCCGGTCGACGGCGGACCGTCGGCCGCAGCAGGGGTACGGCGGCGGGCAGCGACGTGACCCGAGGCGGATCGAGGTCGGGGACATCGTCGAGATCGGTGACGCCACCTATGCCGTGCGGGGGTCGATCCGCCTGGTGGAAGGCGAGTGGAGGTGGGCCGAGCACCTCCTCGACGACCTGGACGAGCACGGTGGTCGGCGTCGGCTCTCGGTCGCCGAGAGCCCCGCGTTCGAACTGGTGCTCTGGGAGTCGGCGCCGCGTGACGCGACCGTCACGCCGGGAGCGCCGGTGGTGAAGTCCGGCGGGCGGAGCTACAGCTGGCACGAGTCGGGCCAGGCCCGGTACACCGCATCCGGATCCATCGGACTGACGCCGAGCGGCACCATGCGCTACCACGACTACCGGGCCCCGGGCGGGGCGCGGCTCACCTTCGAGGCGTACGGCGAGGCGGGCTGGGCGATGGCCCGTGGTGAACGGCTGGACGGCGACGGGGTGACCGTCCACCCGCAGAGCGGCTCCTGAGCGGGGAAACGCCCGTCTGATCGATCCCGACCGACCGGCTGGCCGGTGGCGCGCCCACCGCTCGGCGTCGCGCCGTGCCGGAATGGCCCGTTGCCGATACGGTGAAGCGCGTTCCAGGAAGGGAGAAAGATGGTCGATCCTCAGAACACCCCGGCCCGGTCGCGACCGGGCGTGGTGACGATATCCACCTACCTGCTGTTGCTGTTCGCGATCTGCCAACTGATCAGCGTGATCATCTCGCTGTCCACCATCGGCACCGTCCGCGACGTGATGGACGACGCATACCGCGACTCCACCGTCGAGGGGGCGCAGAACGTCGCCGACGTCGTGGTCCTCGTCAGCGTCGGCACCGCAATCTTCCTGCTGGTGGCGGCGTTCGCGCTGTTCGGCCTGGGTCTGATGAACCTGCGCGGCAAGAACGGCGCCCGGATCGCCACCTGGATCGTCGGCGGCATCCTCTTCTGCTGCACCGGGTTCGGTCAGCTGAGCGGGTTCGCCGGCAACCTGGGCACGCCCGGCGACACCAGCGGTGACATGCCCAGCGGTGAGGAGATCCAGCGTCGGCTGGAAGACGCGTTGCCCAGCTGGACCACCCCGGTCAGCATCCTGCTCGGGGTGATCAGCCTGATCTCGCTGCTGGTGGCGCTGATCCTGCTGGCACTGCCGAAGGCGAACGAGTTCTTCCGCAAGCCGACCCAGCAGTGGGAGCCGCCGACGCCCGGTGGTGCGTACCCGAGCCAGCCCGGCTACCCGCCGGCCCCCGGCTACCCGGGCACCACGCCGGGCGAACCCGGTTACCCGGCCACCCCGCAGCAGCCGGCCGAGCCCGGCTATCCGTCGGCCCCCGGCGGCCAGCCGAGCGGGCAGACCCCGCCGGCCGACGGTCCGGAGCAGCCCGGCACGCAGCCGCCCACCGACCGCCCCGGCTGACCCTCGGTGGCTCGGTGCGGGTGCCGGCTTCCCCCGGCCGGCCGTCGCCTGAAACTCGGCTCGCCCCGGAACGTCGACACCCGCGTACGGCACGACCGCGACGGTCCCTCCGAGTAGGTTGCTTCCGAACGCCTACCGGAGGGACTTGTCGTGTCGTACCCCGAACAGGCACCGGCCCGCCGGCCGGCGGTGGTCGTGCTGGCGGCGGTGACGCTTGTGGTGATGGCGCTCGGCGCGCTCGCGTTCGCGGCAGCCGGGCTGGCGACGGTCAGCGGCACGGTGGACCGGTTCCGCGCGTCGGCCGACGCCGACGCCGACCCCGCTCAGGTCGACGCGGTGGTGGCGCTGGTGCGGGCCTCGGTCGTGGTGTCGGCGGTGCTGAGCATCCTCGCCGGCCTGCTCCTCGTCGGCCTGGCGCTGGGCCTGGCCGCCCGCCTGCCGGCGGCTCGGGTGGCGACCTGGGTGGTCGCCGGGCTGGGCGGGTGCTGTGGGTGTGGTGGGCTGGTCACGCTTGTCGTGCAGCGCGCGACGCCCCTCGATCTCGGTGACGACCGGGCGACCGCCGAGCTGCTCGCTCTGGTGCCGGACGCCCACCCGTCCTGGTGGATTCCGCTCACCGTCACCCTTTCGATCGCCCAGGTGCTCGGTTACCTTGTGGTAGCCGTGCTGCTGGCTCTGCCTGCGGCCAACGCCTGGTTCCGGCGTCGGCCGGCACCCCAGCGGTCCGCGGCTCCGCACCAGCCGCCCACCGCAGCGTTCGGACACCCGCCGGCACCGTCCCCCTACCCGCCGCCGGCACCGCCGTACCAGCCCTACCCGCCGCCCGGGGCGCCGCCGTCGCCCCCGTACCCGCCGAGGTGATGACGCCCGTGACGCCCCAACCGACGACCGGACGATGGGCGTTGATCACCGGGGCGACGGCGGGCATCGGGGCGGCGTTCGCCACCCGCCTAGCCGCCGACGGCTGGCACCTCGTGCTGGTCGCCCGGGACGGCACCCGGCTGGCGGCCCAGGCCGCCGAGTTGACCGGCCGGCACGGCGTGCAGACCGAGACCATCACCGCCGACCTGTCCACCGACGACGGCTGCGCCACGGTCGAACGTCGGCTGGCTGACGGGCCGCCCGTCGAGCTGCTCGTCAACAACGCCGGCATCAGTCTCAACAAGCCGTTCCTCCGGTCGTCCGTCGAGGACGAGACCCGACTGCTGCGGTTGAACGTGCACGCGGTGCTTCGGCTCACCCTCGCCGCGCTGGCCACGATGACCGAACGGCGCAGCGGCGCAGTGATAAATGTCTCTTCCGTCGCGGGTTTCGGCGCGGTGATGCCCGGATCGACGTACTCGGCCAGCAAGGCGTGGGTCACCAACTTCAGCGAGTCGGTCGGGCAGTCCGCCCGCCCCTTCGGCGTACGGGTGATGGCCCTCTGCCCGGGCTACACGCGCACCGAGTTCCACAAGCGAGCCGGCATCGACATGTCGAAAACCCCCGGGTGGATGTGGCTCCAAGCCACCGACGTGGTCGACGAGGCCCTCCGTGACCTGCACAAAGGCAAGTTGGTGAGCGTTCCGTCGTGGAAGTACAAGCTCGCCGTGGCGGGACTGCGGCACGCTCCGCGCCGGCTGCTCGACGTCGTCTCCCGAGACACCCGAGGCCGCATCGGCCGCGACCGCGGCTGACCGGCGGCCCGGTTGGTCGGCCGCCCGGCGGGAGGAAGACATGGCTCGATCCGCCGTCATGATCGACGTAGGGTAACCGGACATCGCCACTCATCGGTCCACCGGAGGGGTTGACCGGCGTGGCCCGCACACCCGGCCCACAGACTTGCGCAGTACCCTCTATCGCCATGGGGGACCACGACGACCTGCGTAAATTCATCTCCGACCTGGCTGTGGTCCATGGCCGGGTGGTGCTCTCCTCCGGGCGGGAGGCCGACTGGTATGTCGATCTGCGTCGCGTCACGCTGCATAACCGGGCGGCACCGTTGGTGGGACGGGTGATGCGAGAGCTGACCGCCGACTGGTCGTACGACGCGGTGGGCGGTCTGACCCTGGGTGCCGACCCGATCGCCTTCGCGATGCTGCACACCGCCGGGCGTCCGTTGGACGCGTTCGTGGTCCGCAAGGCAGGCAAGGCGCACGGGTTGCAACGTCGGATCGAGGGACCCGACGTCGCCGGCCGTCGGGTGCTGGCGGTGGAGGACACCTCCACCACCGGGGGAAGTGTGCTGACCGCCGTCGAGGCCCTTCGCGAGGCCGGGGCCGAGGTCGTGGGGGTGGCGGTTATCGTTGATCGTGGTGCCGGCGACGCGGTGCGAGCCGCCGGATTGCCCTATCGGGCGGCCTATACGTTGGCTGACCTCGGCCTTGTGGCGTAAAAGTCTGCCGATTCGGATCTGCTGATATGCAGGCGGATCGATGCTGCTGGTGGAAGGATGGAATACGTGGGAACTGCGTTGGCCGAAATGACTATGCCTCAGATCTCGCCGCTTGCCGGCGAGCCGATCGAACGCGCCGACGCCGAGCGGCTGGCGGGGGTCCTCAAGGCCCTTGCCGACCCCGCCCGGCTGCGGCTGCTCAGCCTGATCCAGTCGGCGCCCGAGGGCGAAGCGTGCGTGTGTGACCTCACCGCGCCGCTCGGCCTCTCCCAGCCGACGGTCAGCCACCACCTCCGAATCCTCACCGAGGCCGGCTTGCTCGAACGGGAGAAGCGCGGTGTGTGGGCCTACTACCGGTTGGTCCCGACCGCGATCGCCACGATCGCCGACCTGCTGACCCCGCCGCGCAAGCGGGCCACCAAAAAGGCTCGCTGAACCGGAACCGCTTGGTGGCGGCCCCAGCCGGGCAGCCACCAAGCGGTGGTTTCAGCGGACGTGCGGCGTCTCGTACGTCTCCTCGGTGAGATCCCGGGCGGCCCGACGAAGCCGGCGACGCTCGGCGATGATCATTGCCGCGACCACGGCGACGCCGATCAGGAACAGCGCCACAATGGACGGCACATGGTCGCCCGGCGCGTGCAGGGCCCGGTCCTCGGACTGCCACGGCCACAGCGCCCGCAGGCTGCCCAGGATCACGCCGGCCATCACCGCCAGAGTCATCCGGCGGTGCTGCTCGAGCAGCCACTGGAGCAGCTTGACGAAGAGCGCCAGACCGATGACCATCCCGGTGGCGAAGATCGCCAGGTAGCCGAAGTCGCGGTCGTTGACGGCGCTGATCGTCGGCTCGTACAGGCCGATGGTGAGCAGCAGGAACGACCCGGAGACCCCGGGCAGCACCAGGGCACAGACCGCGACCGCCGCCGCGACCAGGACGACCAGCGGGTGCGGTTCGATGGTGGCCTGCGGCAGTCCGGTCAGCACGAACGCCGCGACCCCGGCGACGATCAGCGCGACCACCTCCGACCCCCGCCACGACTTGCCGACCATCGAGATCGGCACCAGCACGGAGGCGAGGACCAGCCCGAGGAAGAGTCCCCGGGTCTGCTCCGGATGGTCGGCCAGCAGCGGTTCGAGCAGCTTCGCCGCGATCAGCAGGCCGGGCAGCATGCCGATCAGCAGCGGGATGACCACCTCCCAGTGCACCTGCCGTAGCTGGTGCCCCGCCCGCGTCCACCCGCGCCCGCGCGGGACGTCGGTCACCGCGTACCGCACCGTGTTCACCAGATGCCCGGCGGATGCGATGACCCGCTCGTAGACGCCGGTCACCAGCGCGATCGTCCCGCCGCTGACGCCTGGCACGGCCTCGGCCACGCCGATGGCCGCGCCGCGCAGGACATGGCCTACCCGTTCGCCCAATGCCATGAAGATTCCGTTCCGTGAATCGCTCGATCACTGGCCCGTGTGGCGTCCGCCACGGTCAATCAGGCTACCGGTGGCTCGGTCGCCCGCCCGGCCAGGTCACAGCCGTGGGTCGACCGGCTCCGACTCGCAGGCCAGGATCGCGAAGACCAACTCGTGGCGGCGCCACAACGGGGCACCGTCGACCAGGGCGTCCAGGGCCGCCAGGCCGAGCGCGTGCTCGCGTAGTGCCAGGCCCCGCTTGCGGCCCAACGACCGACGCCGCAGCACGGCCAGCTGCTCGGGCTCGGTGTACTCGGGACCGTAGATGATCCGGAGATACTCCCGGCCTCGGCACTTGATGCCCGGCTGGAGCAGCGAGCCCCGCTCGCTGCGGGCGGCCGGACCCGCGTACGGCTTGACGACCATGCCCTCGCCGCCGGTCCCGGTCAGCGCCAGCCACCAGTCGGTCGCCTCCCGTACCGAGCCGTCGTCGGACAGGTCGACGATTCGCCGCCGGGTGGGCGTGAAGAACTCCGGGTCGGCCGCGCAGAGCCGGTCGGCCAACGCCAGGTGCCAGCCGTGATCCCGGTCGCCGTAGCTGGCCTTCGCCCCGGCGAGCACCGCGAACGGCGCGAGCCGCACCCCGCGCAGCCCGTCGGTCGGGCCCACGTACGCCCGGTACGCGGCCGTGTAGGCCGACACGTCGTCGCGGCGGCGGGCCATCCGGTCGCGTAGCTCGGCCACGTCGAGTCCGCGCCCGATCGCCGCGTCCAGCGTCGCCACCGCCACCGGCAGGCCGGCCCGGCCAGCCGCGCCGACCCCCGCGTACTGCTCGCGGATCAGGCCGGCGGCCTTGGCCGACCACGGCAGCAGCTCGCAGTCGAGCAGCAGCCAGTCGGTGGCCAGCTCGTCCCAGAGCCCGGCACCGGTCACCGCCGCGCGTACCCGGTCCAGCAGCTCCGTGTCCAGCGGCTCACCGAAGAACGGTCGACCCGTGCGGGTGTGCACGACCCCGCCGCCGGGACCGAACGGACCACCGTCCGGTGCCCGGCAGAGCAGCACCACGGCCCGGGAGCCCATGTGCTTCTCCTCGCAGACGACCCGGTCCACACCGACCGCCCGGTAGTCGGCGAAGGCCTCCGCCGGATGTTCCAGGTAGCCGTCCAACTGCGACGTCGAGCAGGGCGCCATGGTCGGCGGCAGCCACACCAGCCGGCGCGGGTCGACCGCGAAGCGGCTCATCACCTCCAACGCGGCAGCGGCGTTCTCCGCCGGCACGGTCAGCGAGCCGTACGCGTGCTCCACGTGCCGGCGACCGGTCACGTCGGTCAACTCGAGCACTTCGTCGGGTCTGGCCGGCGCGGCGGTCAGCGGCCGGACCGGGGCGTACCACTCGCGCTCCGCCGGCACCGAGACCAGTTCCCGCTCCGGGTAGCGCAGCGCGGTCAGCCGGCCGCCGAAGACGCAGCCGGTGTCGACGCAGATGGTGTTGTTGACCCACTCCGGCTCGGGGGTGGGGGTGTGGCCGTAGACGACGGTCGCCGAACCGCGGTACTCCCGGGCCCACGGGTAGCGCACCGGCAGGCCGTACTCGTCGGTCTCGCCGGTGGTCTCGCCGTACAACGCGAAGGCGCGTACCCGCCCGGACGCCCGGCCCTGGTACTCCTCCTTCAGCCCGGCGTGCGCCACCACCAGTCGGCCGCCGTCGAGCACGTAGTGGCTGACCAGTCCGTCGACGAAGGCGGCCACCTGGGCGGTGAACTCGGCCGGCTCCGCGTCCAGCTGCGCCAGCGTCTCGGCCAGACCGTGCGCCACCTTGACGTTGCGACCGCGCAGCTTGCGCAGCAGCTTCTGCTCGTGGTTGCCGGGCACGCAGAGCGCGTGCCCGGCGGTGACCATGCCCATCACCAGGCGGAGCACCCCGGGCGAGTCCGGGCCGCGGTCCACCAGGTCGCCGACGAACACGGCGGTACGCCCCGACGGATGCGTCGCGTCCACCGCCCGGCCGGCGTCGTCGCGGTGCAGCCGCCAGCCCAACCGGGTCAGCAGCGCCTCCAGCTCGACCCGGCAGCCATGCACGTCACCGACGATGTCGAACGGCCCGGTCAGCTCGCGCCGGTCGTTGAACAGCCGCTCGTAGCGGATCTCGGCGGCCTCGATCTCCTCGGTGCCGCGCAGCACGTGCACCTTGCGGAAGCCCTCCCGCGCCAGCTGGCCGTAGCTGCGCCGCAGGTCCCGGGACATCCGGCCGAGCACCTGCCGGCCGAAGGTGCGGTCGGACCTGGCCTCGGTGCGCTCCCAGGCCAGCGCCTCCGGCACGTCCAGCACGATCGCCACCGGCAGCACGTCGTGTTCCCGGGCCACCCGGACCAGGGCGGCTCGGGCGTGTGGCTGAAGATTCGTCGCGTCGACCACGGTCAGCCGGCCGGCGCGCAGCCGCTTGCCGGCCACGTAGTGCAGCGCGTCGAAGGCCTCCGCCGAGGCGGACTGGTCGTTCTCGTCGTCGGCGACCATCGCCCGGAAGGCATCGGAGGAGAGGACCTGGCTGGACGCGAAATGCCGGCCGGCGAATGTCGACTTGCCGGAGCCGGAGATGCCGACCAGCGCCACCAGGGCCAGCTCGGGAATGTCGAGGACGGTCATCGGGCTGCCTCCGCACGGGTGAACACGGCCAGCTGGGTGGGTGCGCCGGTCTCCGGATCGTCCGGGCCGACGCCGTGCACCACGGCCGAGTAGCCGTACGTGGCACCGACCCGCCGTACCCAGTCGGCGAACTCGGCGCGGGTCCACTCGAACCGGTGGTCGGCATGCCGGAACGCGCCGGCGGGCAACCCCTCGTAGCGCACGTTGTGCTCCACGTTGGGCGTGGTCACCACGACCGTCGTCGGTCGGGCGTAGCCGAAGACGGCATCCTCCAACGCCGGCAGCCGGGGCGGGTCGACGTGCTCGACGACCTCCATCAGCACCGCCGCGTCGTACCCGCACAGCCGCTCGTCGCGGTAGGTCAACGCGGACTGCCGGAGCGTGACCCGGGTGCGCTGGCGTTCCGGCAGCCGGTCCAGTCGCAGCCGCCGCGTGGCCAGGGTGAGGGCCTGGGTGGAGACGTCGGTGCCGACGATCTCGGTGAACCGTCGGTCACCGATCAGCGTCGCCAGCAGCGCACCCCCGCCGCAGCCAAGGTCCAGCACCCGGTGGGCGCCCGCGTCGACAAGGGCGGCGTGCACCGCCTGCCGGCGGAGGGCGGCAAGCGACGCCCGGGGCGCCGGCTCGGCCGGCACCGCGTCCGCCAACTCGTCGTCGGCGGTCGGCTCGTCGGTGGGGCGCTGGGCGTCCAGCCGTTCCAGTGCGGTGCCCGCCAACGCCCGCCGGTGCGCCAGGTAGCGGCGGATGATCAACCCGCGCTCAGGGTGGTCGGCCAGCCAACCCGCGCCGGCCCGCAGCAACTTGTCCACCTCGTCCGGCGCCACCCAGTAGTGCTTCGCGTCGTCCAGCACGGGCAGCAGCACGTACAGGTGGTTGAGCGCGTCGGCGACCCGCAGTGTGCCGGTGAGGGTCAGATCCACGTAACGGCTGTCGCCCCACTGCGGGTGCAGCTCGTCAAGCGGGATGGCGGTGGCGGTGACCTCCCAGCCGAGCGGACCGAACACCCGCTCCGCCACGTCGGCCCCACCACGGCAGCGCAGCACCGGCACCCGCACCTCCAGCGGGATGCCTCGGGCGGCCAGCTCGGGACGTTCCTTGGAAGCGCCGCGCAGCGCCGAGCGGTACACCTTCGACAGTGCCGAGGCGAGCAGGCTGGACGCGGCGTACGGCCGGTCGTTGACGTACCGCCCGAGGGTGAAGCTCTCCGGGGCGGTGGTCGCTTTGCGGCCGCGACCCCGGGCGGCGGCCAGCTTCAACGGATCGACGTCGAGCAGCAGCACGGCCGTGCAGCGCTGCTCGTCGGCCTCCGGGTAGAAGACGTGCGCGGTGCCGACGGGCACGTCGAAGGCGTGCACCCGGTCGGGGTGCTTGATCAGCAGGTGACCGAGGTCCGTCGCCGGCTGGTGCGTCGTGGTGAGGGTGAGCAGCACCCGCCCATGGTGTCAGCTCTCCCGATCTTGCGCCGTCCTGTTTTCGGTGGGGTGCGGTGGTTGCGGTGGGGGTTTGCAGGGCAGCCCCACCCGCTCCGGGCGGTCAGGCTTGATCCCTGCGCGGGTGGGGCTGCCCCGCAAACCCGTCGGGGTCCGGCTTGCGCCGGCGGTGCCAGCTTTCACCGGTGGCGGTCGGGCTGGGCTGCCGGGGTGGAGACGGCGATGAAGGTGAAACGGCTGTGGGCTTGGGTGGTGGTGGGAGCGGAACGGGCGGCGCCCCGCCGAGGGTGTTCGGCGGGGCACCGGTGGTGCTGTTGCTTGGTCAGCGGTAGTCGTCCTCGTCGGCGCCGACCACGCGGGCCTGCTCCATGGCGTCCCAGTCGTCGACCTCCAGGCCACGGTGCGGCTCGACGTCGACCTGGCTCGGGTCGACCACGGCGGCCTGCTCGACGGCGTCGGCCGGCTCGGCCTCCAGGTCGCGTTCCTCCGGGCTCAGGTGGTCGCCGGGGGCGAAGTCCTCGTCGGGCTGGCCCATGCGATGCCTCCGGGATGTCGACGGACGGGTACCCACCCACCGTACGGGTTGTGCCGGCGCGGTGCTGGCAACCGGCCGGCCGCCGAGCCGTCGAGGGTACGCCGCCGTCGCGGTCGAGTCGGCCGAATCGACCCACCGGCGGCAGTCGCCGGTGCCAGGATGGTTGTGTGGGCTTCCTCATCCGACTGGCGGCGACCGCCATCGCACTGTGGATCACCACGCTGATCGTGCCCGGGGTCGAGGTGACCGGGCGCACCGGTTACGACACGGCGTTCACCCTGCTCGTCGTGGCACTGATCTTCGGTCTGGTCAACGCGGTGCTCAAGCCGGTCATCAGGGTCGTGGGTTGCGTCTTCTACCTGCTGACCCTCGGCCTGTTCGCCCTGGTGGTCAACGCCCTGCTGTTCCTGCTGACCGACCGGATCGCCCGGGCGCTCGACCTGCCGTTCCAGGTGGACGGCTTCTGGGCGGCCTTCTGGGGAGCCATCGTGATGGCGGTGGTCACCTGGCTGATCAGCGTCGCGGTGCCGGATCCAGCGGACCGGCGGTGAACCGGCCCGGTTGTGCCGGTCGGGTGCCGCTACGGGATACTGCCCGCGGAGGACAGCGCGGTCCGGCGCAGCACGGTAGGACAGGCGGCCGCACGGCCGGCCCCCAAGGTAGGACAGGCGGCCGCACGGCCGGGCCCCTACGGAGAACAGCGGCCGTACGGCCGACAGCGGCAAGTAAGGAGCGTTCGACATGCCCATCGCTTCCCCCGAGGCTTACGCCGAGATGCTGGACCGCGCCAAGGCCGGCCGGTACGCGTACCCGGCGATCAACGTGACGTCCTCGCAGACGCTGAACGCGGCGCTCAAGGGCTTCGCCGACGCGGAGAGCGACGGCATCATCCAGGTCTCCACCGGTGGCGCGGAGTACCTCTCCGGCCCCTCGGTCAAGGACATGGTCACCGGTGCGGTGGCGTTCGCCGCGTACGCGCACGAGGTGGCCAAGAAGTACCCGGTCAACATCGCCCTGCACACCGACCACTGCCCGAAGGACAAGCTGGACAAGTTCGTCCGGCCGCTGATGGCCATCTCTCAGGAGCGGGTGAAGGCCGGCCAGGAGCCGCTGTACCAGTCGCACATGTGGGACGGCTCGGCCGTGCCGGTGGCGGAGAACCTGGAGATCGCGGCCCAGCTGCTCGACGAGGCGGCCAAGGGCAAGATCGTCCTGGAGATCGAGGTCGGCGTCGTCGGCGGCGAGGAGGACGGCGTCGAGAACGCCATCAACGACAAGCTCTACACCACCGTCGAGGACGGTCTGGCCATGGTCGAGGCGCTCGGCCTGGGTGAGAAGGGCCGCTACATGGCGGCGCTGACCTTCGGCAACGTGCACGGCGTCTACAAGCCGGGCAACGTCAAGCTCCGCCCGGAGATCCTCAACCAGATCCAGGAGGCGGTCGGCGCCAAGTACGGCAAGGAGAAGCCGCTTAGCCTGGTCTTCCACGGCGGTTCCGGTTCGCTGCTCTCGGAGATCCGCGAGGCGCTGGACTACGGCGTGGTGAAGATGAACATCGACACCGACACCCAGTACGCCTTCACCCGTCCGGCGGCGGACCACATGCTCCGCAACTACGACGGCGTGCTCAAGGTCGACGGCGAGGTCGGCAACAAGAAGATGTACGACCCGCGGGTGTGGGGCAAGGCCGCCGAGGCGGGCATGGCCACCCGCGTGGCGGAGGCCTGCGAGCACCTGCGCTCCACCGGCACCACGATGACCAAGTGACGAACTGACGTCGCCCGGACGGCGGCCGGTCCCGACTCGGGGCCGGCCGCCGTGCCGTCGCAGCCGTACTTCCTCACCTGGTCAGCAGGCGGGCCGCCTCGTGGACGTCGTCGGTCAGGTGCACGGTGTCCGACAGATCCCCGAAGGGGGAGGCGGCCAGCAGCGGGCGCAGCAGCGACTCCACCGGCAGCTCCGTCGTCCAGTACGCGCGGTCGAGGAAGACGTACGCGCCGCTGGCGCCGTCGGTGCCGTAGTAGGTCTTGGTGGCCGCCTGGAACACCTCCTGCACGGTGCCCGCCCGGCCGGGGGCGAAGACGATGCCGCCCCGGGCCAGTCGCAGGATGGTGTCCTCCCGGATGGCGTTGGAGAAGTACTTGGCGATCCGGCCCGCGAACAGGTTCGCCGGCTCGTGCCCGTACAGCCAGGTCGGCACGGCGAGTCCACCGCAGCCCGCCCAGTCCAGGTCGCCGGTGGTCAGCGCGGCGGAGTCGGCCCGATAGGCGGTCACCGGCTCGGTGCCGTTCGCCGGCGGCGTGACCGACCGGCCGAAGAGTTCCCGTACCCGCAGCGCCGCCGCCGTGTAGCGGTCGTGGTCCGTGTAGTCCGGCGCGGCCGCGAGCAGGTCGATGGCCGCGGTGAGGTCCTCCGTCGGCCGGGTCGACAGGTACGCACCCAGGTTCGCGGCCTCCATCACCCCCGGCCCGCCACCGGTGACCACCAGCCGGTGCGCCCGCGCGAGCTCCCGGCCGAGCAGCGCGGCCATCCGGTACGACTGACTTCCCCGGCGGACCGCGTGCCCGCCCATCACCCCGACCACCGACTGCGGCCCGTGGGCGGTCAGCCAGGCCCGGGTGGCGTCGGCGAGCGCGTTGTCCACCCCGTGGTCGTGCAGCCGCTGGCCGAGCGCCTCCCGGACGTCGGGTAGCGCGCCACCGTGCGCCCGGAAGTGCGCGTACACCCGGGTGTCGTACATCGCCGCGAACCCGCCCTCGGTGAAGCCGGCGGCAAGTTCCTCCGGGGTGTAGAGGTGGGACGGCTGGGTCGGGTACGGCAGCCCGGAGAACGGCGGAACCACGTTGGCGCCGCGCCGGACCAGGTCGGCGCCGACCTGCCGGGAGGCGAAACGGCAGCCGACGAAGAGCGTTCCGGCCACCTCGACCCCGGTGAGGTCGGGAGGCTCCAGGTCCAGTCGGAGCCCCTGCACGGTGAGCCCGACCAGGCTGCCGGTGGCCAGTCGCCGGTCGAACTCCGCCCGGGTCTGGATCTCGTCGGTCCAGGTGTGCGGCTCGATGACGTCCGCGGGAGGTGGGGTCGGCATCGGGTCATCCTGCCGGGCGGGCGCAACGCCGTGGACGTGACCCCGGGCGACCCGGCGATGAGACGGGAGCCCGGCGGCCTGGCCGGGCTCCCGCGTTCCGGTTCCTGGGGAGGCTCCGGACCCATAGTTGTAGTGGATGCGACCCGGTGACGGCATGGGCCGCAGGCGTGACCGACCTCTCGGCCGTTCAGCCGACCGGCTCGCCGGACCCCCTCGCGGGCCGCCGTGCGAAGCGGGTTGAATGGGGCGATGCAGAACCTCCTACCTGAGCCGCCCGCCACGCTCCTGCCCGCGCACGTCGAGGCCGACTCCGCGCTGGTCGCAGCCGAGCAGAGCGGCAGCGACGAGGCGTTCGCCGAGGTGGCGGCCCGGTACCCGATGCACAGCGCCGCGTGGGCGGCGCTCGCCGCCCGGGCGTTCGCGCAGGGCCAGGTCGTGCCGGCGTACGCGTACGCCCGTACCGGCTACCACCGGGGACTGGACCAGCTGCGACGCAGCGGGTGGAAGGGGCACGGGCCGGTGCCGTGGTCACACGAGCCCAACCGTGGCTTCCTGCGCTGCCTCTACGTGCTGTCCCGGGCCGCGGACGCGATCGGCGAGGCGGACGAGGCGGCCCGCTGCGCCCAGTTCCTCCGCGACTGCGACCCGGCCGCCGCCGACGCGCTGGCCAGCAACTGACGCGTGCCGGGCCGGACCACCCGCACCGGCTCCGACCCGTCGACGTGCCGCCGCCGGCCCCGGGTACGCCCGGGCCGGCGGCGCGCGACGGCGGCCGCTACAGGCCCTCGGCCACCGAAGCGGCGATCTTGAGCCAGGCGTCCCGGGTGGCCGTCGACAGGTGCGCGTAGCGCAGCGGCTCGCCGGTGTCGATGAGCCGCTCGTACGGGGCCAGCAGCACCGCCCGGGTACGCGCGGCGAAGTGTTCCTGGATCGCGGGCAGGTCGATCTCCTTGCGGGACGGTGGCATGGAGACCACCGTGACCGCCTGCCGGACCAGCCGGTGCCGTCCGCTCTGTTCCAGGTGGTCGAGCATCCGGGCGGCGGTCTCCGCCGAGTCGTTCCGGGCGGACATGGTGACCACCAGCTGGTCGGTGGCGTCCATGGCGGCCTGCCAGTTCTGCGCCCGGACGTTGTTCCCCGTGTCCACGAAGATCAACTTGTAGAACCGGCTGACCACCTCGCGGATCTCGCCGAAGGCGGCGGCGGTGAGCATCTCACCGCCGGTGGCCGACTCGTCGGAGGCGAGCACGTCGAACATCCCCTCGCCCTGTGAGCGGACGTACTGGGACAGATCGCCGACCCGCCCCTGCGCGCCGTGGAACTGGCCGAGATCCCGGAGCAGGTCCCGGACCGTACGCGAATGGAAGTCCTGCTGGGCGCGCATGCCGAGGGTGCCCTGGGTCTCGTTGTTGTCCCAGGCCAGCACGTATCCACCGCGATTCTGACCGAAGGTCATCGCGAGCAGCAGGATGGCGACGGTCTTGCCCGCGCCGCCCTTCGGGTTGACCACGGTGACCTGCCGCAGCCCACCGAAGTTGCGGCGCACCATCTCGATGTCCCGTTTGCGTTCCAGCTCGTGCCGGCCCGGCGGGAGCTTCACCAGGCCCGTCTTGTTGACCACTGCGCGGAGCCCGGTCGTCGCGACCGGGTCGGCGGGGCGCACCTGCCGGCGGCGGGCGAAGTCCTCAGCGGTGGGCGCCGCACCGGCCTCCGGATTCCAGGCCGGCTCCGGGTAGGCCGACGGCACCGGTGGCGCGGTGTTGGTCTGCGGGTAGGGCTGCTGGGGTGCCGGCGGCATGGTCGGCGGCGCGCCCTGCTGCCACGGCGCGGGATGCCAGGCCGGCTGTGGGGGGAACGGACCGGGAGGCGCCGGCGCGTACGACGGTGGGGCGGGCGGCTCGGGCTGCGGCGGCCCACCGGGTCCCGCGTCCGCCGGCTGCGGGCCGGCGGGTGGTGACGCGGGCGGCACATCGGCATCCGACGACACGGGCGGCAGCGGAGCACCGGGCTGCGGCACCGGTGCGCTGCCGTGCTGCGGCGCGACGAAGGGGTACGGGCCGGGTTGCTGGGGTGGCAGCGGCTGCGGAATCGGTGGTAGCGGTTGGGCCGGCCCGGCCCAGGTGGGACGGGGCGACCCGGCCGAGGTTTCGGCGGACGCGACCGGGTCGGATCCGGGCCGCTGCGGTGGATGTGCCCACGGCGACTCCGTCTGCGGTCGGCCCACCGGCTCCGGCCGGCCCACCGGCGCGGCATCGTCGTCGGCGCCGGTGTCTGCCACGTTCGCAGGCTCGTCCGCCAGGTCCCGGGGATCCGCGTCGGTCGGCCCGTCGTCGTTGGTCGCGACGGCGGTGGGTGGGTCCAGGGTGAAGGGCAGATCCAGATCGACCTGGCCGGGCCCGGGTCGGGGTGCCGGCTCCCAGCCGGTGGTGGTCGGCGCGCCGTTGGTCAACGACGGATAGTCCGCAGGTGACGGAGGTGCACCGGGCGCGTACGTCGGCCGTCCGGGGACGTGCTGCGGCCCGGTAGTGGCGGGCGGGTGGGCCGGTCCCGCGACCGAGGGCTGGTCGGTCGGCTGCGTGACCGAGGGCTGGTGGGTCGGCTGCGTGACCGGAGGCTGGTGGGTCGGCTGCACGGGCGACGGCGGCGTGGGCGGAGGTGGCACGGTGGGCGGCACCGGCGGGGCAGCCCACGTCGGCGCGCCGAAGCCGTCGATCTGCTCCGGCGGCCAGAGTGGTTCGATGTCCCGTTCCGGCATGCCATGCTGGCCGGGCACGTGCACCCGGTCGGCGTTGTCGTCCACCACGGTGTCCTCCCCATTCCTCCTGACGAGGATAGGCCCAGTGGCCGACCCGGGCCTCCGGTGCGCCGGCCGGCTCGGATCAGGCCGTCCAGACCGCCCAGGCGCCCGGCTCGGTCCACCAGGACCGCTTGCGCGCCAGCTGCCCCGCCACACCGTCGTCCAGATACGGCAGCGCCGCCTCGTCCCGGGGCAGCACCGACGCGGCCCGGCCGCGGGCCCGCCGGACCTCCAGGCGTACCCGACGTCGACCCCACCGGGACCGGGTGACCACCGGTACGGCCACCGCCACCTCGACCAGGCCGTCGGTCGGGTCGGGGCCGGCCAGCAGCGTCACGTCGTCGAGCCGCGCGTAGCCACCCGCGTTGCCGATCGCGCAGGCGAGCAACGGTTCGTCGCCGTTCGACAGCACGGCGTCGTCCACCTCGACCCGGCCGCGCCAGGGCAGCGGGGTGCCGTCCTCACCGGCGGCACCGAGCAGCGCGCCGTCCAGCGTCACCGAACCACCGTCGTGGCGCAGCAGGTCGAGTCGGCGTGGTGCGCCGTCCAGCACCGCGGCGGCCACCGCCGCCGGGTCGCGGGGCAACCCGAGCTGCGCGGCGAGGTCGCGGTGCGTCGTGCCGCGGGCCGGATCGAGCGGCAGTACGCCGACCGGTGGCAGATCCGGCATCGTCCGGTTGCCGGCCAGGTCGGTCGGGCGGCGACTGGGCGGTGGGGCGTACCGGCGCACCATGCGACGGAGCACGGCGCGCAACTGTGCGTCACCGGCCACGGCGACCACGAGCCGGGTCTTGGTATCGGCGTCCGGCCAGGTGAGCCCGTCGGGGCGTGGCGGCCCGTCCAGCCGGGCCAGCACCTGGTCGATCTCCGCGTCCGACCGGGCGGTCACCGTCTCGACCCGGGCACCCCGGGCGGTCAGCGCATCGGAGCAGGCCAGCACCGGTACGCGCGGTGTCTCGCAGCGTTCGTCGCGATCCTTGGTGGTGGCGGTGCCACCACCACAGCAGGCTCCGCCGCTGCCACACCCGGCTCCCGGAGCATCCCGCTCGGAGCCGAGGGTGAGCAGCACCACGTCGTACACGGGTAGCTCCTCCTGCTGTTCCCGACGCGACCCCTGCCGGTCGTGCCGTCACTACTTGTTAACCTGACACCCCGGGCTCGCTGACCGGTCGCCATCTGGCACCCGAGCCTTCTGGAGGCGAGAAGATGCCAGCGATCGTGCTCATCGGCGCTCAGTGGGGCGACGAGGGCAAGGGCAAGGTTACCGACCAGCTGGGTGAGCGGGTCGACTACGTCGTCCGCTACTCGGGCGGCAACAACGCCGGCCACACGGTGATCACCCCGGACGGACAGAAGTACGCCCTGCACCTGATGCCGTCGGGTGCGCTCTCCCCGAACGCCGTGATCGTCATCGGCAACGGTGTGGTGGTCGATCCGAAGGTGCTGCTCACCGAGATCGACGGCCTGGCCGAGCGGGGTGTCGACGTGTCCCGGCTGCGGATCTCCGGCGACGCGCACCTGATCATGCCGCACCACCGCGCGCTGGACCGGGTGGTGGAGCGGTACCTGGGCAGCTCGCGGATCGGCACCACCGGCCGGGGCATCGGTCCGGCGTACGGCGACAAGGTGGCCCGGATGGGCATCCGGGTGCAGGACCTGCTGGACCCGGGCATCCTGCGCAAGAAGCTGGAACTCGCGCTGCGCGAGAAGAACCAGGTGCTGTTCAAGGTCTACAACCGCAAGGCGATCGACGTCGACGCCACCATCGAGGAGTACCTGGAGTACGCGGAGCGGCTGCGGCCGTACATCGCGGAGACCCGGGCGATGCTCTGGGACGCCCTGGACCGGGGCGACACCGTCCTGCTGGAGGGTGCCCAGGCCACCATGCTCGACATGGACCATGGCACCTATCCCTTCGTCACCTCGTCCAACCCGACGGCCGGCGGGGCGTGCGTGGGTGCCGGCATCCCTCCGACCGCGATCACGAAGGTGATCGCGGTGAGCAAGGCGTACACCACCCGGGTCGGTTCCGGACCGTTTCCCACCGAGTTGTTCGACGACAACGGTCAGCACCTGCGCAAGGTCGGCCACGAGTACGGCACCACCACCGGCCGGGAACGCCGCTGCGGCTGGTTCGACGCCGTCGTCGCCCGGTACGCCTGCCGCCTCAACGGTGTCACCGATCTGGTGATCACCAAGCTGGACGTGCTCACCGGCCTGCCCACGGTTCCGATCTGCGTCGGCTACGAGATCAACGGCAAGCGGGTCGACGACATGCCGATGACCCAGACCGACTTCCACCACGCCGCCCCGATCTACGAAGAGCACCCCGGCTGGTGGGAAGACATCACCAAGGCGAGAACCGAGGACGACCTCCCCGAAAACGCCAAACGCTACATCGCCCGCATCGAAGAACTCTGCGGCACCCGCGTAAGCGTCGTAGGCGTGGGCCCCGGCCGCGAAGAAAACGTAACCCGCCACCCCCTCCTCCCCTAACAGCCCACCCCCACCCCCCACCCCCCACCCCCCACCCCCCACCTCCGCGTTGATCAAGAAGTTTTGGTCTGGATTCGGGCACTGACCCGACGCAAACTTCTTGGTCAACGAGGCAAAGGGGTCCGTTGTCCACAGGGTTGTCCACAGGGGCTGCGGGGGTTGGGCCGGGGTGGACAGGGTGGGCGGGTGAAGGCGTTCGAGGTATTGGATCGGGTGGCTGCCGGGCAGGGTGGAGTGGTGACGGCGGCGCAGGCGTTGGCCGCCGGCTACACCCGTGACCAGATCCGACATCTGGTCAGGTCGGGACGCTGGGCGAGGGTGGCGCGCGGACGGTTTCTGCCCGACCCTGCGCTGGACGTGCTGCGCCATCGTCGGGCGCGGATCGGCGCCGCGGTGGACAGCCTGGGGCCCGGGGCGGTGGCAGTCCTCGGCACGGCTGCTGAGCTGCACGGCGTCGCCGGCCTCCGGCCCACCGCAGAGATCCACGTGTCGGTACCGCCGGGCAGCCCTCGACCGCAGCGTCGCAGCGACCCCGGGCTCGTGGTGCACCAGCTCACGCTGGGGTCGGCCGATGTGGACGTGGTTGCCGGCATCCCGGTCACCACCGCCGTGCGTACCGTTGCCGACGTCATCCTCCGGGTGGGTCGCTACCCGGCGGTCTGCGTCCTGGACTCGGCGCTGAACCGGCAGCTTGTCACCGAGGCCGACTTCGCGGCGATCCCAGCGCTGATCGCTGGCCGGCGGGGAGCAGTGGCGGCGCGGAAACGGCTGGCCGAGGCGGACGGCCGCGCGCAGTCCCCGCTGGAGACCCGTACCCGCCTGAGGTGCGTCGACGGCGGCGTCCCGCCGGATGTTCTGCAGGTGGAGGTGCGCGATCACGACGGATACCTGCTCGGTATCGGCGACCTGGGCTGGCGAGAACCGAGGGTCATCGCCGAGGCGGACGGCGCAGCTCCGCACCGCACACCCCAGGCGGTCTACGAGGACCGGCTCCGACAGAACCGCCTCATCAACGCCGGCTGGAAAATCCTCCGTTTCACCTGGTCCGACACCCTCCGCCCCGACTACATACCCGCGACCGTGCGCCGCGCCTTGGGTAGATGACCAAGAGCTTCTGGTCACGTGGACGCCATATCTGAGACGAAAACTTCTTGATCAACGGGATCGGCGGCGGGGTCGGTAGGATGACTCGGCGTGCGGGTTCTTCTTCTTGGTGGTGGTGGGCGGGAGCATGCGCTCGCTCTGGCGTTGGCCGATGATCCGTCTGTCGAGGCGCTGATCGCGGCACCTGGTAATCCGGGGATCGCGGCGGTGGCGCAGTTGCGGGCCGTCGATCCGGTCGATCCGGTGGCGGTGGCGGGGCTCGCCGTCGAGGTGGGCGCGGACCTGGTCGTGATCGGGCCGGAGGCGCCACTTGTCGCGGGCGTTGCCGACGCGGTTCGGGCGAAGGGCATCGCGGTCTTCGGGCCGTCGGCCGAGGCGGCCCGCCTGGAGGGCTCCAAGACCTTCGCCAAGGAGGTGATGACCGCCGCCGGTGTCCCCACCGCACGGGCCTATCCGTGCACCGACGAGGCGAGCACGGCCGCCGCCCTGGACCGGTTCGACCCGCCGTACGTGGTCAAGAACGACGGGCTCGCCGCCGGCAAGGGCGTGGTGGTCACCGACGAGCGCGCCGCAGCCGAGGCGCACGCCCGCGAGTGCGGCCGCGTGGTGATCGAGGAGTACCTCGCCGGCCCCGAGGTGTCGCTGTTCGTGGTCACCGACGGCGAGACCGCGGTGCCACTGCTGCCGGCGCAGGACTTCAAGCGGGTCGGCGACGGCGACAGCGGGCCGAACACCGGCGGCATGGGGGCGTACGCGCCGCTGCCGTGGGCGCCGCCGGATCTGGTGGACGAGGTCATGCGGGACGTGGTGCACCCGACGCTCGCCGAGATGCGCCGCCGGGGCACGCCCTTCTCCGGCCTGCTCTACGTCGGGCTGGCGATCACCGCCGACGGCCCCCGTGTGATCGAGTTCAACGCCCGCTTCGGTGACCCGGAGACCCAGGTGGTGCTCGCGCTGCTGGAGACGCCGCTGGGTGGGCTGCTGCACGCCGCCGCCACCGGCGCCCTTGCCGACCATCCGCCGCTGCGCTGGCGTACCGGCGCCGCGGTGACGGTGGTGGTCGCCGCCGAGGGCTATCCGGCGGGGCCGCGTACCGGCGACGTGATCACCGGCGGCGAACAGCCCGGCGTGATCCACGCGGGCACCGCCCGCCGGGCCGCCGACGGGGCCCTGCTCTCCGCCGGCGGCCGGGTCCTCTGTGGTACGGCCACCGGCCCGGACCTGGCCGCCGCCCGCGACGCTGCCTACCAGGTGGTACGCGGAATCGAGCTGCCCGGATCGCACTATCGCCGGGACATCGCCGCCGCCGCCATCGACGGCCTGATCACCCTGCCCGGCTGATGGACACCCTGCCGGGGCAGGTCGAGACCGCCCGACCGGTGCTGAGGGTGCTCGTCGCACCGTAGCCGTGACGCGTCCCGCCCGTTGGTGAAAGCCAACCGCCGACGCTGCAACTCGACGCACCGGTGGTGGCGTTTCTAACCGGTGAGGGAGGTGGGATGGACGCCGACGAGTTCGAGACGTTCGTACGGGAATCCGCACCGACGCTGCGTCGGTACGCCCGCGCCGTCACCGCCGATCCGGGCCAGGCCGAGGAACTCCTCGAGCAGACCTACGTGCGGGTGGCCACGTCGTGGCAGCGACTCCTGGCCGACGGCAGTCCGCTCGGGTACGCGAAGGTCGCCATGGTCCGGCTGCACGTGGGCCGGCTGCGGACGATCGCCCGTCGGGTCCGGTCGTTGCCGACCGCCCGAAGGTCGGTGGGTGCCGAGGCCGGTGGGCCGGACGACGGTCACCTGCGCCGGCTGCTCGCCGGGCTCGCCCCGTTGCAACGGGTGGTACTGGTCATGACCTATCTGGACGATCTGGACGACGAGTCGATCGCGGCGGCGATCGGGCGCCGCCCGGGGACCGTGCGATCGCTGCGTCATCGCGCCCTCGACACGGTGCGGGACGGGTTGCCGATCGCCCGGGTACGCCCGGAAGTGGAGGCGGCGGGATGACCGACGTCCGGGACGTGCTGCGTCGGGTGTGGACCACCGAGCCCGGGTCGCCCGCGCCGGACCCGCTGCCGGCGGTGCGGGCCAGGCTGCGCCGTCGCCGCCGGGTGCGGGCCACCGCCGCCGCGCTCGTTTCGTGCGCGGTCGTCGGCTTGGCGGTGTTCATGGCCGTGACGGCACGGCACGACGAACCTCCGCCGCCCCCCGCCGGGCCTCCGGCCAGCCCGGTCGCACCCGGGCTGCGGGGCCTGCCGCCCGGTCTGCGGTCGGTCGACGCCACGGACGCGGTGCTCCGGATGGCCCGGCCGGAGGTGGTGCCGGCCGGCACCCGGTCGGCGTACGAGGGAACCGGCCCGGTTTCCCGGGTGGTCGCGGTGACCGACTTCGAGGCTCCACCGGGCCTGCCCGGCACACCGCGCGAGGTGACCGTCCCGACCAGTGCCGAGGTGCTGGCCACGGATGAGCCGGCGACGTCCACGGCGTACCTGTCGGCGTGGACACCGGACGGGCGCTGCTGGTTCCTGGTGGTGACGGCGGCAGACGCGGAGACCCGGTGGTCGACGCTGGACGCCCTGATCGAGGCCAATCTCGGTTGAGCGGCCGTTCAGGCCGGCCGGATCGGCCGATCGGCCACCGTTGGGCGTTGACATCCCGTGTCACGATCATCGTGCCGGTGGCCGGCCAGGGCCATCGGAACGGGGAGGGAGGACGCGGTGACCGGCTTTCTCGGTGCGGCGCTCAGCTTTCCGACCGTGCTGTTCAGCTTCCTGCTGGTGGTGGTCGTCGGCTACTGGCTGCTGGTGTTGACCGGCGTGCTGGATCTCGGCGACGACCTCGACGTCGACGGCGTGCCGGGCACCGTGCTGGCCGGTCTCGGCCTGGGCGGTGTGCCCAGTGCCGTCATCTTCTCCCTGCTCGTGGCGGTGGCCTGGTTCGTAAGTCTCGCCGGCACCGCCCTGCTGGACGGTCTCGGGCTCGGCTCCGGCACCCGGATCGTCGTCTCGGTCGGTGTGCTGCTGGGCGCCGCGGCCTGCGCGTGGCTGGTGACCCGGCTGGTCGCGGTGCCGTTGAGCCGACTCTTCCCCACCGAGACGGACGCCACCCGGCACGCCTTCGTCGGTCGCCTCTGCGTCGTACGCACCGGTACGGTCACCGCCGACTTCGGTCAGGCCGAGGTGACCGCGGCCGACGGTTCGTCGGCAGTGGTGCAGATCCGGCAGCCGGGCGACGAGCGGATGCCGGCCGGCAGCTCCGCGTTGATCTACGACTACGACACCGACGGCGAGTTCTTCTGGGTGATGCCCGCCGGACCCGCCTTCGATCCGCTGAGACACGTACCTGAATAGTTCACCACCAATCCGCCGAGCGCAGCCGGCCCACCCCCTTAGGCCGGCCCGCCCCACGCTGCCCCTGAGCCGCCCCGAAAGGAGGATGCGCGGCGTCCCGTCCGGCCGCCTCGGCCGGTCGCCATCGCACGCGCGCCCAGCCATGGATGTCATCACCACCGGTATAGGCGTACTCCTCGCCGTTGTCCTGCTCGTCGCGCTCGGCGTGGTGTTCATGGTCAGCCGGCTGTTCCGGAAGGTCGAGCAGGGCAAGGCCCTGATCGTGTCCAAGGTGCGGCGGGTCGACGTGACCTTCACCGGCGCGGTCGTGCTGCCCGTCCTGCACAAGGCCGAGACCATGGACATCTCGGTCAAGACCATCGACATCGAACGGACCGGCAACGAGGGTCTGATCTGCCGCGACAACATCCGGGCGGACATCCGGATCACCTTCTTCGTCCGGGTCAACAAGACCGTCGAGGACGTCATCAAGGTGGCGCAGGCGATCGGCACCGCGCGGGCCAGCGACCGGGAGACCCTCCAGGAGCTGTTCAACGCGAAGTTCTCCGAGGCGCTCAAGACGGTCGGCAAGCAGCTCGACTTCGTCGACCTCTACACCAAGCGCGACGAGTTCCGGGACCAGATCATCCGGGTGATCGGCACCGACCTCAACGGCTACAGCCTGGAGGACGCGGCGATCGACTTCCTGGAGCAGACGCCGATGGCGCAGCTCGACCCGAAGAACATCCTCGACGCCCAGGGCATCCGGAAGATCACCGAGCTGACCGCGCTGGAGCACGTGCGGACCAACGAGTTCCGCCGCAGCGAGGAGAAGGAGATCACCCGGCAGAACGTCGACGCCCGGGAGGCGATCCTGGAGCTGGAGCGCCGGCAGGCCGACGCCGAGGCCAAGCAGCGCCGCGAGATCGAGACGGTACGGGCTCGCGAGGACGCCGAGGTCACCCGGGTACGCGCGGAGGAGCGACTGCGGGCGGAGACCGCGAACATCCGTACCGACGAGCAGTTGGGCATCCAGCACGAGAACCGGGCCCGGGAGATCGCGGTCGCCGAGAAGAACCGTGAGCGGGTCATCGCCATCGAGACCGAGCGGATCGAGAAGGACCGCCTGCTGGAGGTGATCGGCCGGGACCGGGAGACCGAGCTGAGCACGATCGCCAAGGACAAGGAGGTCGAGGCCGAGAAGCGGGCCATCGCCGAGGTGATCCGGGAGCGGATCGCGGTGGAGAAGACCGTGGCCGAGCAGGAGGAGAACATCAAGCGGCTGCGGGTGGTCGAGGAGGCCGAGCGGACCCGGCAGGCGATTGTCATCCAGGCGGAGGCCGAGGCGCAGGAGAACCTGGTCAAGGACATCAAGGCGGCGGAGGCCGCCGAGGCGGCGGCGAAGCACAAGGCCCGCGAGGAACTGGTGCTGGCCGAGGCCCGGCAGCAGGCCGCCGAACTGGACACCCGCGCGAAGATCCGGCTGGCCGAAGGCGTCCAGGCCGAGGCGGCGGCGGCCGGCCTGGCCGACGTGCAGGTCCAGGAGCGCAGCGCCGAGGCGATCGAGAAGGTCGGACGCGCCGAGGCCGCCGTCGAGCGGGAGAAGGCCGTGGCCGCCGCCGAGGCGGTACGCGAGAAGCTCAAGGGCGAGGCCGAGGGTCTCACCGAGAAGGCCGCCGCGATGGCCGCGCTCGACGACGCGACCCGGGAGCACGAGGAGTACCGGCTGCGCCTGGAACTGGAGAAGGAGGTCCGGCTGGCCGGGCTGGACACCCAGCGTCAGGTCGCCGAGGCACAGGCCAAGCTGGTCGCCACCGGCCTGGAGAAGGCGAACATCGACATCGTCGGCGGGGACAGCATCTTCTTCGACCGGCTGCTCAGCTCGATCTCGTACGGCAAGAGCGTGGACGGTTTCGTGGCGCACTCGGACGTGGCGAAGAATCTCGCCCAGCCGTGGCTGGACGGCACCGCCAGCTTCACCGACGACCTGGCCCGGATGGTCGGCTCGATCGACAGCGCCGACGTGCAGAACCTCACCCTCTCGGCGTTCCTCATGCAGCAGATGCGCTCCGGCGGCGGGGACAAGGGCAAGCTCCAGGAGTTGCTGAAGGCGGCACAACGTCTCGGCGTGGCGGAGACCCCGGTCGCCGCCCTGACCGGCCCACGGCAGCGCGCCGGTGAGTGAGCCGACCGCCGGTCCGGCCGCCGTCGGGCGTACGCCCGGCGACGCCGGACCGGCTCCGGCCGCCCCGGATCCGACCGGGCCGGACGCCGGTACCCGGCCGGGACTGGACGACGGCAGCTACGAGGTGCTGCGGCGGCGGCTCGCCACGCAGGCCGGCGAGCTGGCCCGGCGGGCGGAGGCGCTCAACGCCCGCCGACTGGAGGTCTTCGGCAGCACCGAGCTGCGACTGCTGAGCACCGAGCGGATCCGTACGGAGCACAACTGCGTACCCCGGGACATCGTCTCGGTGGGCGGGCTGATGCTGTTCGGCTACAACGTCTTCATCGGGTTGAAGCCGGAGACCACCGTCGACGACGTCTTCTCGCTGCACCGGTTCGGTCGCGAACCCGGAAAGCCCGGCGACGGCGGTGACGACGGGTCGGCGGTGGCCGGGTTCCGGTTCGACGAGGCCGGCCACGACGAGCTGCCCGGCCTGCTTCGCGACCCGCAGTTCGTTCGCGACTTCGGTGAGCTGTACCGCTACTACCGGCAGGCCCGCCTGCTGCAACTGCGTCGGGTCGACGGTCGGCTGCTGGCGGTGTTCCAGACCGGGCCGCGCACCGAGGACATCCGGGTGCTGCGGTGGCGGGTCGGCGTCGACGGGGTGCCCGAGTACCTGGACAGCCGGGGCGAGCGCGACCACGTCTTCCCGCCGTCGCACGACTTCGAGTGGACCGAGACGACCCGCGAGGACCACGTCCTCGGCCGGCACCCGCACATCTCGATCGACGGTCAGGTCTTCGTGGAGACGGTCGGCGGCACGCTGACCGTGAAGGTGGAGAACAACACCGAGGTCGGCGAGGGCGTCTACAGCGAGCCGGTGGACGAGCCGTTGCAGAGCCTCGCCGACGCCGACGTGCACTGGGCCCGGGTGGGGCCGCTGATCCTGTTGCGGCTGCGGCCGTACAAGGAGACGCAGTGGCGGCACCTGGTGTTCAACACGCTCACCCGGGAGGTGGTCCGGCTCGACGGCATCGGCGTCGCCTGCCAGCGGCTCCCGGAGGACCACGGCATCATCTTCCCGGGCGGGTACCACCTGGTCACCGGCGTCACCAGGACCTTCGACACCGACGTGTCGGAGCTGGAGTTCGAGCGGGTGGTGCGCTCGCCCAACGGTGAGGACGTGCTCTACGTCTTCCACGCCCGCGCCGACGGCCGGAGCCTGCTGCTGCCGTACAACGCGATCCGCAAGGAGGTGGCCGCGCCGATCCCGTGCCACGGTTTCTCGCTGTTCGATGACGGCACCCTGGTGGTGTTCCGGGCCGTGTCCGAGGAACCGACAAGGGTCCACCCGATGCAGGTCTGGCAGACGCCGTACGTGTCGGACGCGTACGCGGCGGCGCAGCCGGCCGGCACCGGGCCGCTGGAGCGGGTCGGCAACGCGGACCTGGTACGCGGCATCTCGGACTGCCTCTCGGCGGCCCGGATGGTCGACGGCACCGCCACCGCCGAGGTCTACGACGCGTTGCTCGCCGCCTGTGCCCGGATCACCGACCACTACCACTGGCTCGGCGAGGACGACCTCGGCGACCTGGCCACCCCGCTGGCCGGGCTGCGTCGCACCGCCGCGGCCGTGCTGGAGGAGCACGAGAAGGTCCGGACCCTCACCGAGCGGGCCCGGGCCGACCTGGACGACAGCGCCGAGCAGATCGCCTCGCTGTCCCGCCGGGCGCGCGGCGAGGCGCCGCTGACCGCTGACGACTGGGTCACCCAGTTGGGCGGCCTGCGCCGCGCCCGGGGGCACCTGGAGACGCTGCGGGAGCTGCGCTACGTCGATCACGCCCGGATCGACGAGCTGGCCGGTCGACTCGACGAGGAACTGGGGGTGGCCGGTCGCCGGGCGGTGGAGTTCCTGCGCCGGGACGAGGCGTTCACCGGTTACCAGCAGGAGGTGGCGCGGCTCGCCACGAAGGCCGCCGAGATCGGCACGGTGGCCGAGGCGGGCACCGTCCACGACGAACTGGCCGCGCGTACCGACGGACTGCAGACCATCACCGACGTGGTCGGCGGGTTGGACATCGCCGACGCGACGGTCCGCACCGGCATCCTGGGCCGCGTCGGCGAGGTGCTGGGCGCGGTCAACCGGGCCCGCGCGGTGCTGGACAAGCGCCGCCGGGAGCTGGCCGCCGCGGAGGGCCGGGCCGGCTTCGCCGCCGAGTTCGCCCTGCTCGGGCAGGCGGTCACCGGCGCGCTGGCGGCGGCGGACACCGCCGAGCGCTGCGACGAGCAACTGGGTCGACTGCTGCTGCGGGTGGAGGAGCTGGAGTCCCGGTTCGGCGAGTTCGACGACTTCCTCGCCGAACTGGCCACCCGGCGCACCGACATCTACGAGGCGTTCTCCTCCCGCAAGCAGGCGCTGCTGGACGAGCGGGCCCGCCGCGCCGACCGGCTCGTCGCCTCCGCCGAACGGATCCTGGTGAGCGTGCACCGGCGCGCCGGCACCCTCGACTCGCTCGACGACATCAACACCTACTTCGCGGCCGATCCGATGGTGGACAAGCTGCGCGCGGTGGTCGAGGAGCTGCGTACCCTCGGCGACGCGGTGCGGGCCGAGGAGCTGGACGGCCGGGTCCGGGCCGCCCGCCAGGAGGCCGGGCGTGGCCTGCGCGACCGGCTCGACCTGTACGCCGACGGCGGCGAGACGATCCGGCTGGGCCGGCACCGCTTCGCGGTGAACACCCAACCGATCGACGTGGCGGTGGTGCCGGCCGAGGGTCGGATGGTGGTGGCGGTGACCGGCACCGACTACCGCGCTCCGGTACGCGACGAGGAGTTCCAGCAGACCCGCCGGTTCTGGGACCAGTTGCTCGTCTCCGAGTCGGCGCAGGTGTACCGGGCCGAATACCTGGCCACCGCGATCCTGGCCGCCGCCGAGGCCGGTCGTGACGGCCCCGACCTGGACGAGTTGCACACGGCGGCGGTGGACGCCGACGGGCTGCGGGAACTGGTCCGGCGGGTCGCCGAGACCCGCTACGACGAGGGATACGAGCGTGGCGTGCACGACCACGACGCGGCCGAGATCCTGCGGGTGCTGCTGCGCCTGCACGCCGGTGCGGGACTGTTGCGCTACCCGCCGGCCGACCGCGCCGCCGCCCAACTCTTCTGGCGGTACGCCACCGACGAGTCGGCCCGGTCGACCTGGACGGCACGCGCCGCCTCGCTGGCCCGGGCCCGGGCGCGGTTCGGTCGACCGGACGGCGCGGACGCCGCCGACCTGCTCTGCGGCCAGCTGGCCGAGGCGATCGAGGTGTTCCTGCGCGAGGCCGGACTGCCGGTGCCGCCCGGCGGCACCGCGCTCGCCGGCGAGTACCTGTTCGCCGAACTCGCCGCTCCGCCGGTGCGGTTCGTCACCGGCGGCGGGGCGCGTGCCCTGCTGGACCGGTTCCGCCGGGCGCTCGGTGGCCCGCAGTCCCGTTCCTCCCGCGAGTTCGACGACGACCTGCGGGCGCTCGGTGACGACCTGGCCGGCCGCCACCAGCTCGTCGAGGCGTGGCTGACCGCCTTCCTGGCCACCGACGACGGCGGCCTGTCCGGTTACGACCTGCCGGAGGCGGTCGCCGTCGAGCTGTGCGGCCCCGACCTGGCCCGGGAGGACAGCGCGGCGACGATGACGGAGACGGTCGGCGGCCTGCTCGGCGCGCATCCGCGCATCGACGGCTCCACTCTCGACGTGCGGCTGGACGAGACGCTGGCCCGGACCCGCGCGTTCCGCACCGACCTGGTCCCGGCGTACCGGGACTACCAGCGGCGACGCAACGCGCTGGTGGAGGTCGAACGGGAGCGGTTGCGGCTGGAGGAGTACCGGCCGAAGGTGATGAACGCCTTCGTCCGCAACCGGCTGCTCGACGAGGTGTATCTGCCGCTGATCGGCGACAACCTGGCCCGGCAGCTCGGCGCGACCGGCGACGGCAAGCGGGTCGACCAGTCCGGCCTGCTGTTGCTGATCTCGCCGCCCGGCTACGGCAAGACCACCCTGATGGAGTACGTGGCCAGCCGGCTCGGCCTGGTCTTCGTCAAGGTCAACGGGCCGGCGCTGGGCTCGAAGGTCACCTCGCTGGACCCGGCGGAGGCACCCGACGCCACCGCCCGGCAGGAGGTCGAGAAGATCTCCTTCGCTCTGGAGCTGGGCAACAACGTGCTGCTCTACCTCGACGACATCCAGCACACCAACCCGGAGCTGTTGCAGAAGTTCATCTCGCTCTGCGACGGGCAACGCCGGATGGAGGGTGTCTGGGCGGGCCGGACCCGCACCTACGACCTGCGCGGCAAGCGGTTCGCGGTGTGCATGGCGGGCAACCCGTACACCGAGTCGGGGCGACGCTTCCGGGTGCCGGACATGCTCGCCAACCGGGCCGACGTGTGGAACCTCGGCGACGTGCTCTCCGGCCGGGAGGAGGTTTTCGCGCTCAGCTACGTCGAGAACGCGCTCACCGCGAACCCGGTGCTGGCACCGCTGTCCGGGCGGGACCGCGCCGACCTGGAACTGCTGGTGCGGATGGCCCGGGGTGACGACACGGTCCGCGCCGACCAGTTGTCCCACCCGTACCAGCCGGTGGAGTTGGAGCAGGTCGTCTCGGTGCTGCGCAAGCTGCTGCGGGTGCAGCAGGTGGTGCTGGCCAACAACCAGGCGTACATCGCCTCGGCGGCGCAGTCCGACGACGCCCGCACCGAACCGCCGTTCCAGCTCCAGGGGTCGTACCGGAACATGAACAAGCTGGCCGAACGGATCGTCCCGGTGCTCACCGACGAGGAACTGGAGGCGGTGATCGACGACCACTACCTGGGTGAGGCGCAGACCCTGGCAGCCGGCGCGGAAGCGAACCTGCTCAAGCTCGCCGAGCTACGCGGTCGGCTCACCCCGGAGCAGGCCGCCCGCTGGGCCGAGGTGAAGGACGCCTTCCAGCGCTCGCGGGCGCTCGGCGGGGCCGGCGACGACCCGGTCGACCGGGCGGTCGGCGCGCTCGGCCTGCTCGCCGACCGGGTCGGCGGCGTCGCCGCCGCCATCGGCCGCGCCACCGACCGCTGATCCCCGATGTCAGGCAGGGCCCCTTGCCGAGGCCTCAGCAAGGGGCCCTGCCTGACCCGGCGATGTCGCGGCTGGCCTCAGGTGAGCGCCAGGGCAGCTCCCAGTACCCGCGGAACCAGCGCGGACTGCCCCTCGGCCTTGGCATCGGTCGGGCTGGCGGCGATAACGAACCGCAGGCCGCCGTCGTCGAGGGCACCGATGGCCGCCTGATAGCCGTAACGGGCACCGGACTTGCCCCAGAACACCCGGCCGTCGGGCAGTCGGATCGAGGAGAGGCCGCCGTTGCTGTGCTCCGCGCCCGCCCACGGAAGGGTGAACAGTTCACGTTGCTGCGCGGGGGCGAGCAGCCGGCCGTCGAACAGGGCCGCGGAGAACCGGTCCAGGTCGGCGACGGTCGAGATCAGGTCACCCGAGGCGGGGGTGAAGGTCTGACTCCAGCGCGTCGCGTCCACCAGCTCGGTCCGCCCGTCGCGTTCCACCTGCTGGTAGCCCCGTACGTGCGGGCCACGGATCCCGGTGGCGTCGCCCGGGGCGTACGTGTCGCGTAGGCCGAGCGGCCGGAAGATCCGGTGCCGCATCTGCTCGGCGTACGACCGGCCGGTCACCCGCTCGATCAGGATGCCGGCGACGATGTAGCTCATGTTGGTGTAGCGCTGGGCGGTGCCCGGGACGTACTCCGGTGGGTTCGTCAGCGCCGTCCGGACGATCTGCTCGGGGGTCCAGCGGTCGAAGCGGTGCTGGAGTTGCCACGCCAACCCGTCGGGCAGGACCGGGCTGGGCAGACCACTGGTGTGGGCGAGCAACTGCCGTACGGTCATCGTCGGCCAGTCGGCCGGGATCAGGTCCGGCAGGTGCGGGCGTACCGGCTCGTCGAGATCCAACTGGCCCTCCGCCACCAGTTGGTAGACCACGACGGCGGTGAAGACCTTGGTCACGCTGCCGATCCGGATCCGCGCGTCACGCGGTACCGGTGCCGAGGAGCGCAGGTCGCGTACGCCGAAGGTGTCTTCGAAACAGCCGGTCGGGGTGGTGACCCGCAGTTGGACGCTGGTGGTGGTGAGTTCGGGGTCGGGGATCTCGCCGACCGCCGTGATCAGGCTAGTGGGGTCGAGGGTGCCGGCCGGGCAGTCGCGTCGGGCAGCTCCGGCGGGTGCCACAAGGGTGCCGGCAAGCAATACGCCGACGGCGACCCCGGCGACGAGATTGCGTCTGGTGGGTTTCATGGGGGCGAGCCTGCCGGGTAACGGGGGCGGAGAGATATCCGGCATCCACCCCACCGTCCCCTGAGGACGCATCCGTAGGGGCAGGTCTCGGAGCGTCACCGGTGACCGGTCGGTTCGGTCGGCGGGCAACCCCACACCTGACGCCCTCCGTTCGAGTGGTGAGGCGAGGAGGTGGCCGGGTTGCCGGTGGACTACGAGGGTTACCGCGAGTACGTCGCGGCGCGGCTGGATCCGCTGCGGCGCACCGCGTACCTGCTGTGCGGTGACTGGCACACCGCCGACGACCTGGTGTCGACGGCGCTGGTCAAGCTGCTGCGGCACTGGCGACGGGTGTCCGCGATGGACAATCCCGACGCGTACGTGCGGCGTACCCTGCTGCGGGTCTGGCTGGACGAACGCCGCCGGCCGTGGCGTCGGGAATCCTCCTGGTCCGAGGTACCCGACCGGGCGGTCGACCCGGCCGTCGAGGGTACGGCGGACCGGCTGGCCATCCTCGCCCTGCTCGCCGAGTTGCCGCCGCGTCGCCGGGCGGTCCTGGTGCTCCGCTACTTCTGTGACCTGTCGGTGGAGGAGACCGCCCGGGAACTCGGATGTACCCCCGGAACAGTGAAGAGCCAGGCCGCCCGGGCCATCGAGACGCTGCGGGAGCGGCTCGTCGGCACCGCGGTCGGCGACGAGGAGGTGCCTGTTCATGGATGAGCTGTCCCGAAAACTGCACGCAGCAGCCGGTGCGCCGGCGCCGAGCCGGATCGACGTGGAGGCGCTCATCGCCGGTGAGCGGCTGCGTCGCCGTCGCGTCCGGCTGATGGCCGGCAGTGCGGTGCTGGTCGCAGCGGTGGCGCTCGCTCCGACGTTGCTTGCTGGTCCTGGCCCCGGAGCGAGTCGTCCGCAGCCCGCGATGCCAGCCGCTGCTCTGCCTCCGGCGCTCTGTCCCGTGCCGGAGGATCCGGGCCGCCCAGGCCCGGAGTCGTACGACACGGTACGCCCACGTCCCACCGAACCGCCGGAGGTTGCCGTGGCGAGGCTGACCGGGGTCCTGCGCCCGATGCTGGAGACTCGGCTGCCGGGGGACGTGACGGCGCAGGGGGGCTGGGTGCCCCGCGACTGCGACCTCATCCAGTTCACCTACGACCCGACGTATCAGGATTACCGGGCACACGCGGTGCTGAGCGGCGGCGGGCGGACGAACTACCTCGTGGTGACCATCCAGCCGACCGGAACCGATCTACCGGTCCCGTGCGCGGACCGCTCCGTCCACGTGGACTGCACCAGCACCCGGCTGGCCGACGGCAGCGTCCTCGTCTCCAGACTCAGTCGCGTTGGCGAGTTCGGTCACGAGCAGCGATCGGCGCAGCTACGGCGGGCGGACGGTACGACTGTCACAGTGCTCGGCACCAACCTGGAACTGCAGGAGCGGCCGGTCGGCCGGCCGACGACGCGGGTGGATCCGCCGCTGCTCAGCCTGGAACAGTTGGCTGCGCTCGCCCAGGAACCCGGTCTGACCCTCCACCCCTGAGCCGGCCGGACGTCAGCCGTAGTAGCGGCGCAGTTCGCGGGTGAGCACCTTGCCGGTGGCGTTGCGGGGCAGGTACCTGACGAAGACGACGTCGCGGGGCACCGAGAAACGGGCCAGGTAGTGCCGGACGTACTCGCGGACCGCCTCGGCGTCGAGGGTCTCGCCGGGGTACAGGGCGAGAAAGGCGGCGAGCCGCTGGCCGTAGTCGGGGTCGGGTACGCCGATGACGGCGGCCTCGCGTACCTGGGGGAGTTGGGTGAGCAGCTGTTCCACCTCGGCGGGAAAGACGTTCTCCCCGCCGGAGACGATCATGTCGTCGGCGCGGCCGTCCACGAAGAGCAGTCCGTCGGTGTTGACCCGGCCCAGATCGCCGGTGTCCAGCAGGCCGTCCTGCCGGGTCCGGTCAGCGCCCGAGGTGTAGCCCTCGAAGAGCATCTCGTTGCCGACCAGGATCCGCCCGACCCGGCCAGCGGCCACCGGGCGACCATCGTCGTCGACGATCTCCAGCCGGGTCCCGTGTGGCGGTCTGCCCGCGGTGGTGGGTGCCCGGCGCAGGTCGGCGGGGGTGGCAATGGAGGCCCAGGAAGCCTCGGTCGATCCGTAGAGGTTGTAGAGCACCTCGCCGTAGGTGTCCATGAACGCCGACGGCAGCCCGCCGGGCAGCGCCGAGCCGCTCACCGCGACCACCTTCAGCGGTGGCCGACGCTCCGGCGGCGGCAGCTCCATCAGTCGTTGCAGCATCACCGGCACCGCGAACAGCGCCTGACAGCGGTGCCGCACCAGGGCGTCGAGGGTGGCGGCCGGGTCGAAGCGTCGGTGCAGCACGATCGTGGCCCGCAGGGCGAAGCAGACCTGTAGGGCCGCGTACCCCCAGGTGTGGAAGATCGGGGCGGCGATCAGCACCCGGTCGCGGACGTGCAGCGGGATCCGGTCGATGATGGAGACCAGCGGGCCGAAGCCGTTCGGGGTGGGCCGGCGGGCGCCCCGGGGTGCACCGGTGGTGCCGGAGGTGAGCACGATGATCCGGCCGTCCCGCTCGGGTGGGCGCAGTTCGCCGGGGAGCGCGGTGTCGATCAGTTCGTCGCGGGCCTGTTCGTCGAGACGGTGCAGGTCCGCCGGCAACCCGAGGGTCCGTTCGGTGAACTCGTCGTCGTGCACCAGGATCCGCAGTCGCTGCTCCTGCGCCACGGTGGCCAGTTGCGCCGCTGAGAGACCGGTGTTGACCAGCACCGCGTCGGCGCCCAGCAGCGTGGCGGCGACGATGGTCTCGATCAGCCCCGGGTGGTTGCGACCGAGCACGGCGATCCGGTCGCCGGCCTGGACGCCGAGTGCGGCGCGCAGCGCCCGGGCGAGCCGCGTGGACCGGTCGAGCAGTTCGGCGTACGTCAGCCCGGTGCCCTGCTCGTCGATGACGGCGACCCGGCCCGGGTCCCGGGCCGCCGCCTGGCGCAGTTCGCCGGCGAGGCTCCAACCCCACTTGCGTAGCGCGCTGAGCTGCGATGCGACGCGGATCGGACGACCCGGGGCGAGCAGTCCCCGCCGGGTCAGCGTGGTGACGATGAACGGCAGATCCATGTCAGCGGATCGGCATCCCGGAGATCGCCCGGGAGATGACCAGCCGCTGGATCTCCGAGGTGCCCTCGAAGATGGTGTAGATCTTGGCGTCCCGGTACCAGCGCTCGACCGGGTGGTCCCGTAGGAAGCCGGCACCACCGAGCAGTTGGACCGCCTTCTCGGTCACCGAGACGGCCACCTCGCCGGCCTTGAGCTTGGACATCGAGCCCTCACCGGCGGTGAACGGCCGGTTGTTCCGGCCCATCCAGGAGGCCCGCCAGACCAGCAGCCGGGCGGCGTCGATCTCCATCCGCATGTCGGCCAGCGTGAACGCGACCGCCTGGTTGGTGATGATCGGGCGACCGAACTGCACCCGTTCCTTGGCGTACGCCAGGGCGTACTCGTAGGCGGCCCGGGCCACGCCGAGCGCCTGCGCGCCGACGGTGGGCCGGGACAGCTCGAACGTACGCATCGCGGCCTGGCCGGAGGCGCGTTGCCCGGAGCGGGCGCGGGCCAGGCGTTCGGCCAACGCCTCCCTGCCGCCGAGCAGGCACCGGCCCGGTACCCGGACGTCGTCGAGGAAGACGTCGGCCGTGTGCGAGGCGCGCAGGCCGAGCTTGCGCAGCTTGCGGGTGGCCGTGAGGCCGGCGGTGCCCGGTGGTACGACGAAGGCGGCCTGTCCCCGCGAGCCCAGCTCCGGCTCGACCGAGGCGGTCACCACGTGCACCCCGGCGATCCCGCCGTTGGTGGCGTACGCCTTCTGCCCGCGCAGCACCCACTCGTCGGTGGCCTCGTCGTAGGTCGCCCGGGTACGCATGGCGGCGACGTCCGAACCGGCCTCCGGCTCCGAGCTGCAGAAGGCGGCGACGGCCGGGGAGTCGACGTCACCGAAGCACTGCGGCACCCATTCGACGAGCTGGTCGGGGGTGCCGGCGCCGTAGATGGCGGCGACCGCGAGCGAGGTGCCGAAGATGCTCAGCCCGATGCCGGCGTCGCCCCAGAACAGTTCCTCGCTGGCGATCGGCAGCGACAGCCCGGTGGGATCGGCCCAGCAGGTGGCGAGGAACTCGAAGCCGTAGAGCCCGACCTTCGCCGCCTCCTGGATGATCGGCCAGGGGGTTTCCTCGCGGGTGTCCCACTCGGCCGCGGCTGGGCGCACGACCTCGCTGGCGAAGCCGTGCACCCAGTCCCGTAGATCCCGCTGTTCCTCGTTCAGGTCGAGCGAGAACTCGGCCATGTCAGGCCTTGGGGATGTCGAAGAGGTTCGCGATGTTGGCGGCCAGGCCCAGGTCACCCTTTGCCTTGAGCTTGCCGGTCATGAACATCATGACCGGGTTGGCGCCGCCGGAGACGATCTTCAGGAATTCGACCGGGCCCATGGTCAGGCTGAGCCGGGGGTCGTGCTGCGGGGTCTCGTTGACCGTGCAGGTGCCGTCGGCGATGACCACCTCGTAGGTGTCGGTGCCGCCGTCCGGGGCGCCGGTGATGTTCCAGTGGATGACCGCGTTGGTGGAGCCGGCCCGGTCGGCGCGGAACAGCTGCGGCATCCGCCCGAATACCTCACCGAGGATCTTGCCGCGCAGGTCGCCGGACATCACCTCGGCCAGCTTGCTCTCCGGGGTGTTCTTGACGAGCTGGGCGAACTCCTTCGGGCCGACGTTCGCGAAGTTGGCCGGGTCGAAGTCAGTCATGGAAAGGCACCTCTCGGACAGTGGCTACTCGTGCGTAACCTTACGCACGAGTAGGTATGCTCGCAAGGTGTCCACCGGTCCCGCCTTCAAGCGCCTCCCGCGCGCCGTACGGCAGCAGCAGATGCTCGACTCCGCGGTACGGATCTTCTCCCGGCGCGGGTACCACGGCGCCAGCATGGACGAGATCGCCGAGGTGGCGGGCATCTCCAAGCCGATGGTGTACGCGTACCTGGGCACCAAGGAGGAACTCTTCGTCGCCTGCCTGCACCGCGAGGGCACCCGGATGGTGCAGGCCATCGCCGGTGCCGCCGCCCCCGACCTGCCCGCCGACGAGCGACTGTGGCGCGGGTTACGCGCGTTCCTCGGCTTCGTCGGCGCGCACCGGGACGGCTGGGCGGTGCTCTACCGGCAGGCCCGCGCCGAGCAGCCCTTCGCGCGTGAGCTGACCGTCATGCGGGCCCGGCTGGTGGAGGTGGTCGCCGGGATGCTCGACCACGCGCTGCGCGCCGAGGGGCGCGAGGTGGCCGACACCGAGCTGGAGGTGGTCGCGTACGCGCTGGTCGGTGCGAGCGAGTCACTTGCCGACTGGCTGGCCGACCATCCGGAGGCCGACCCGGAGAAGACCGCCACCCAGATGATGAACGTCGCCTGGCTCGGCGCCGGGCAACTGCTGCACGGCCTGAGCTGGCGTCCGCCCGTGGCCTGACCGGCCGGGCCTCAGCGCCCGGCGGCACGGTGGTGGGCGCGGCGGCGCAGCCCGCGTGCCAGCTGCACCAGCAACGTGACCGCGATCGACAGTCCGATGCCGGCCAGGATCCCGTAGATCGGCTCGCGCTCGAAGGCCAGCCCGCCGACGAGGCCGAGCAGCACGCAGTAGAGCGCCCACGTGCCGCCGCCGATCAGGTCGTAGAGCAGAAACGGGCGCAGTGGGTAGCGCACCGCTCCCATGGTCAGGGTGACCGCCGTCCGCCCGCCGGGCAGGTACCGGGCGGAGGTCAGGATGACGCCGCCGTGCCGGCACACCGCCCGCCGGGCCCACTGCGATCCGGCCCGGCGTCGGCTGTTCTCGGGGGAGCGATCCAGCCGACGCGAGCCGCCGCCGCGCCCGACGGCGTAGGAGACGTGGTCGCCGAGCACGGCACCGAGCATGGTCACCACGAACACCACCACCAGGTTCGGCTCGCCGCCGGTGGCGAGGACGGTGACGGTGATGACCGCCGCCTCGGCCGGCACCAGCGGGAGGACCGCGTCGACAGCGGTGAGCCCGAACAGCAGCAGATACACCCACGGCGAGGTGAGCGTGTGCCGGATCAGGTCGAGCGCGGCCTCCATGGCTACATGCTCGCTGCCGGGCGGAGGCACCGGGCCGGGACGGACGGATCACCGCTAATGGGGCCTTCCACCCGTTGCCACCGTCGACCGGACGACCGTGCCGCGTCCCGCATGGCGGGCGTCGAGCCGAACCGCCTTGTCCTCGGCGGTCGGCCCGTGGGAGGTGAGCACCACGGGTACGCCCAGCGCCTGCTCGACCGCCGTGGGCCAGTCGACCGGCGCACGGTCGTCGTACACCGGTCGGGTCCGCAGCAGGCGGGTGGTGAGCGCCGCCTGCCGGTCGAGGTCTCCGGGTGGGCCGGGGGCCAGCCCGTCCGAGTCGGTGTAGCGGCGGCAGATCCGCAGGTCGAGGCCCTGACCGGCGAGATCCAGGTGGGTCAGCGCCAGGCCGTCGACCCCACCGGCGACCGCCAGGGCGTACGCGTGGGCGACGGCGTCGAAGTGACCGAACCGGAAACGGCCCTGCCACGGGTTCGTCGGATTGTGCGGATCGTTCAACCCGAGCGCCGGATCCTCGGTCACCAGCGGGCCCGGCCCGTGCCGGGTGGTGACCGTGCGCAGCACGCCCAGCCGGGTCGCCGATCCGGCCAGCCCCGCCTCGGCCAGCAGCGCCTCCGCGTTGGCGGCGGTGGTGGTGCTCCACGTGGTGTACGGGTGGAAGCCGTGCCACTCGTCCAGCAGCACCCCTTGCGCGCCCTCGAACACGCAGGTGCCGGCGCGCAGCTCCGCGACGAGCCAACTCCGGTCGACGATCGCCACCCGGTCGGCGAAGGCCCGGTACGCGGGCAGGCAGTCGGCGACCGGCGGGGCGTCCAGCGGGCCGAGTTCGGCGCTCAGCCGGTCCCGCAGCATGGTCAGCCGGCGGCGCAGCAACTCGGGGTTGCGGCAGTCCGCCACCCGGGGCGCCTGGTCGGGGTGGGCGAGACCGTACGCGACGGCCTCGCCCACCCCCAGCCCGCAGGAACCGTGCCGGTCGGCTCCACGGGCCAGCTCCCGGGCCCGGTTGGCGGCCCGGTGGTACGGGGTGGCCAACAGCGCCGCACCGTCCACGGTCAGTCGGTCGAGCGCGTCGGGCACCCCGACGGCGGCGAGGTGGTCCGCCTCGGCGGCCAGGGCCAGCGGGTCCACCACCACGTGCCGGGACAGGTGGGTGCGTACCCCGGGCCGGAAGGTGCCCGCGCCGAACTGCGCGAACGTGTGGTGCCGGCCGTCGCGCAGCACGACGTTGTGTGCCGCCTGCGCACCCCCGTTGAACCGCACCACCGTCCGTACCGGCCGGGTCGCGCAGAGCCAGTCGACGACGGTGCCCTTCCCCGCGTCGCCGTACCCGAGGTCGACCACGATCACGTGCTGGTCGTGCGGCCCCCTCGCCGCCGACCCGCCCGTCGACCACCGACCCGCCACGGCGTCCGCCGGCTCGCCGGTCACCGTGCCGCCCGGGACCACACCCGCCGCCGTCCGGGTCACAGCCGGACCACTCCGCGACCGGTGGTCCGGCCGGTCGGCAGCTCCGACACCTCGGCCCGCGATCTTCCGCCCAACCGGGCGAGCGCCTTCGACACCGTGCCGGTGGCGGACGAGCCGGCCCGGTCCAGGTCCCGCAGACCCTGGTCGAGGTCGATCGCCTGCTCGCCGAGACCGACGGTGAGCGCGATGGTCTCGCAGACCGCGGCCAGGTCGTCCAGCTCCAGGGCCTGCTGGCCGAGCAGGTCGCGCCAGAAGTCGAGCACCCGGCGGTTGCCGGAGTAGTGGCTGCCGGCGGGCAGCAGGTAGTAGGTGTCCCAGCGGCGGGTGACCTCGTCGACGATCTGCCGCATCGGTACGTCCTCGCGCAGGTCGTCGCCGATGAGTCGGGCCACCTCGCCCGACTTCACCCGCGGGTACGCCAGTTCGTCGCCGATGACGAACAGGTAGCCGCGCCGGCCCCGCTTCTCCCAGCTGTCGGTGACCGTGTGCCGGGCCATGAAGTACAGCGCCAGCTCGTACGACTCCCGCATCTGGCCGCCACCGCCACCCTCCAGCACGATCCGGCCGAGGTCGTCGTCCATCCGGTTGTCGGACTCGAACTGCCCCACCTGCAACGGCACCCGGTCACAGGTGGCGTCGCCGATCGCGCCGAACATGATCTGTGGGTCACGGGCGTAGCCCTGGCGCAGCAGCAGCCCGAGCAACTGCGGCAGCTTGGCCTGGAGAACGCGGGGCACGTGCCCCATCGAGCCGGTCACGTCGAACAGGACCGCGACGGGGGTCGACCGCGGGTGTTCCGCGCTGTCCCGGCTCTCCCGGACCGCGCCGCGCGGGTCCAGCGCGGGGTGCACCACCCGGGCGCCGCTGTCGCTGTAGGAGAAGGCGCTGGTGCCGGTGGCCCGGCGGTAGCGGTCGGCGGCGTCGTACACATCGGTGGACCATGCTCCGCTGCCCATGGCAGCCTCCTTAGGGGTTGAGGGTGAAGGGACGGAAGGTGCGCGGCCCGTAGAGGCGGTGCAGCACCTCGTCGAGTTCGCCCAGCAGCAGCCAGGCGTCGTCGGGGCGGGCCCGCAGGAACCGTTGCCGGCAGCCCCGGGCGAAGTCGAGCAGCCGGCGTGGGGCGTCGCGGTTCAGCAGCCAGGTCATGCAGCGGGTGGCCATGAAGATGTCGGTGCCGGGCCCGCACGGGCCACGGTCGGGCACCTCGGGCGGGTACCAGGTGTCGTGGTCGGGCACCATCGCCGGCACCCGGCCGCCCGGCACGGTGGAGAAGCACCAGTCGACCAGCACCAGGCCGTGGGCGGCGGGGTCGATCAGCACGTGTGACGGCAGCACCGCACCGTGCACCAGACCCGCGCGGTGGGCCAGGCCGAGGGCGACCAGGAGCCGCCGCCACATCCACGCCACGTCCCGGCCGTCCAGCCCGTCCGGATAGGCACGCCGCACCTCGACCAGGCTGTGCAGCCCGGGCGCGGTGCCGAGCACGGTGATCCGGCGTTCCGCACCGGTGTCGGCGTCGCGGTGGGTGAAGCTGTCGACCAGCCGGGGGACGTACGGCAGCCAGCGCGGGTCACCCCGTTCGGCGAGCGTGCGCAGGGCGCGTTGCTCGCGCACCATCAGGTCGTTGTCGGCCGCGTCGCGCGGCAACTTGAGCAGCCGGTCCGCACCGACGTCGTACAGGTCGGCCAGGTCGCCGGAGTACGCCGGCCGCCCGCACCGGTAACCGTGCAACACGGTGGCCCGCCGGGCCCGCCAGCGGCTGGTGACCCGGAGAAAGGCGGCGGTGGCAGCGGCCCGGATCCCCGGTCCGGCCCAGCCGAGCCGGTCCGGGTGCAGGGCACCCACGAGTTCCCGGTAGCGCCGCTCCGGCGCGTCGCCACCGAACAGTTCGTCGTCGTCACGGGCGGTGGTCACCAGGCGGATCGCCTCGTCGGTGGTCACCGCACCGTCTCCTCGCGCGCCGGGCGCAGCAGCGCCGGGTGCAGCAGCCGGGCGTCGCCGGCCCGGTAGAGCCGGGCCCGCGGGCCGCCCCGGGTGCCGCCGCGTTCGGTGCTGGCGCCGGTGCTCTCCACGAAGCCCGGCACCGACAGCACCTTGCGGTGGAAGTTGCCGGCGTGCAGCTGGTGCCCCCAGACCGTCTCGTAGACGGCCCGCAGCTCCCCGATGGTGAACTCGGGTGCGAGGAAGCGGGTGGCCAGCGGCGTGTATTCCAGTTTGGCGCGCGCCCGCTCCAGCCCGTCGGCGACGATCTGGCCGTGGTCGAAGGCGAGCTGCCGGTTGGTCAGCTCGGCGACCGGCACCCAGACCGCCTCGTCGGCGTCGGTGCCGGCCGTCGCGTCCGGCAGGTCGGGCGCGAAGGCGAGATGGGCGATCGAGACGATCCGCATCCGGGGGTCGCGGTCGGGCGCGCCGTAGGAGGCCAACTGCTCGACGTGGACGCGGCGGAGGGGTTCCCCGTCGAGACCGGTCTCCTCGGCCAGCTCCCGCCGGGCGGCGGCCACCAGGTCCTCGTCCGGCCGGACGAAACCGCCGGGAAGGGCCCAGAGGCCGGCGTGCGGCTGCTCGCCCCGGCGAATCAGCAGCAGGTGCAGAGCGCCGTCGCGGATGGTCAGGGCGACGATGTCGACGGTGACCGCGACCGCCGGGTAGGCGTGCGGGTCGTAGGCGGCGAGGAAATCCTGCTCGTTCACGCTCAGTCACTCTCAATCAGAGAACATCTCGACTTGAGAAGAACCTAGCGGAAAAAGCGGGGCCGGGCAAGTGCCCGGCCCCGCTCAGCGGATGGTGCCCACCAGGTGTGGGCGACCCCGTCGGTCGTGCAGGCTGAAATCCCAGCCCGAATCGAGCGGGGTGGCGCTGAAGGCCACCGCGCCGGGCAGCGGCACCGGCAGCTTGAACGCCACATCCACCGTGTACGCGTCGGGCAGCCGGCTCTCCAGTGCCGCGAGACACCGGGCCTTGCTCCACATGCCGTGCGCGATCGGCCGGGGGAAGCCGAGCAGTCGCGCGCCAAGCCGCGAGGTGTGGATCGGGTTGTGGTCGCCGGAGACCCGCGCGTAGTCCGTACCCACCCGGAGCGTGACAGGCCAGCGGGCGGTGACGGCCGGCGGTGGGGGCCGCTCACCGTGGTCGCGCCGCTCACCGCCGTCCGGGGTGCGCTGCCGGCCGAGGTACGTCGAGACGCCGCGCCACACCTCCTCGCCACCGACCGACCCGACGAGTACGACGTCCACCTGCCGCCCCCGGTCGTGCGGACGCAGATTCTCCGCCCAGGTGGTGAAGTCCAGTCGGTCGGTGACGGTGACCGGTCGGCGCACCGTGATCCGGTTACCGACGTGCACCACTGCGGTCAGCGGGATCGGGAACTCCGGCGCGGTGATCAGACGCAGCGCCAGCGGAAAGCCCATGACGTGCGGAAAGGTCGCGGGCAGCCGGTCGGCGAGGCGGAACCCGCAGACCCGGTCGTAGTCGGCCAGCCGCTCCGGATCCACCGGCACGCCACTCACCGCCAGTTCCACCGCCGGCACCGTCTCACCGCGCCGCCCACCCAGCCCTGGCACCGCGTTCAGCAACGCCCGCCGGTACAACGGCCCGGCCGCCGGCAACCGGGGCAACTCCACCCGGGCCCGCGCCGCCGGATCCCCGCTCGCCGGCAGGCCGGTCGGCACGCCGCCGCTGGTACCGGTCCGGCGCGCGCCGGCGGACGTCGACGCCGCCGGATCCGCCGTAGGTGAGACGGTCGGTGCGTCGCCACCGCCGGCCGGAGCGTGCCCGGACAGGTCGCGGGTCTTCTCCAGGTCCGCGTCGCCGGCCGGTGCGGCGAGGGCGGCGGCCCGGATCTGCGGGGTCAGGATCTCGGTCGGCCCGTCGATCAGTTCGCCGACCGACAGGTCGTCGGCCGGCTCGTCGCCGCGTCTACGCCTGGCCATCACGCCCCCAGCAGGCTCTGGCCGCAGACCCGGACCACGTTGCCGCTGACCGCGCCGGAGGCCGGCCAGGCGAGCCAGCCGATGGTCTCGGCGACGTCCACCGGCAACCCGCCCTGCGAGAGGCTGTTCATCCGGCGGCCGGCCTCCCGCAGCACCAGCGGGATCCGGGCGGTCAGCCGGGTCTCGATGAATCCGGGGGCGACCGCGTTGACGCTGATCTGCCGCTCGCGCAACGCCGGGGCGAGCGAGTCGACCAGCCCGACGACCCCGGCCTTGCTGGTGGCGTAGTTGGTCTGGCCCCGGTTGCCGGCGATCCCGGCGATCGAGGAGACACCGATGATCCGCCCGCCGGCCGGGATCAACCCGCGCTCCAGCAGCAGGTCGTTGATCCGCTCCTGGCTGGACAGGTTGACGTCGATGACCTGGTCCCACCGGTCGGCGTCCATCCGGCCGAGGGTCTTGTCCCGGGTGATGCCGGCGTTGTGCACCACCACGTCCACCCGGCCGTGCCGGTTGGCCAGGTGCTCGGCGAGCCGAACCGGTGCGTCGGCGGCGGTCAGGTCGAGCTGCACCGCACTGCCGCCGATCTCGTTGGCCACCGCGGCCAACTCGTCCCCGGCGGCCGGGATGTCCAGTGCCACCACGGTCGCCCCGTCGCGGGCCAGCACCCGGGCCAGCGCCGCACCGATGCCTCGGGCCGCACCGGTGACCAGCACCACCTGCCCGTCGAGTGGGCGGTCCCAGTCGGCCGGAGCGGTTGCCTGGCCCGCGCCGACCCGGATCACCTGTCCCGACACGTACGCGGAACGGCCCGACAGCAGGAACCGCAGGGTTCCCTCCAGGCTGGTCCAGGTCCCCTCGTCGGCGTTCCGCGTGACGTACACCAGCTGTGCGGTGATGCCCCGGCCGAACTCCTTGCCGATGCTGCGGGTCAACCCCTCCAGTGCCCGTTGGGCGGTCGCCTCGCGGGGCGTGCCGCACTCGGCCGGCGGGGTGCCCAGCACGATCACCCGCCCGCTGGGCTGCACCGCCCGGGCCTGCGGGTGGAAGAAGTCGTAGAGCTGGCGCAGCTGGGACGAGTCGGTGATGCCGGTAGCGTCGAAGACGAGAGCGGCACTTTCCGGCGTACGACCGGTTGCCGGATCGGGCACGGCGGTGGCCGGGTCACGCAGCGCGAGCCCGGCGGCGGCCAGGGCCTTGCCGACCGGTTCGGCGAGCCGCCCGCCGGTGGCCGCACCGAGCAGGACCAGCCCGGGCAGAATCGGCTCGCCGGGTGCGTGCCGGCGCAGTCGCGGCGGATCGGGCAGCCCGAGGCGCTTGACCAGCGCCCGCCCGGCCCCCGACTGGACGAAGCTCGCATACCTGTCGGTCATAGGCGTAGCCTACTGGTGAGTAGGGTGTGGGCAACACTTTCGAGGAGGCGGATCGTGCAGAACGTTCGACGGGTCGCGGTCATCGGCGGCAACCGGATCCCCTTCGCCCGCTCCAACTCGCGCTACGCCAGCGCCTCCAACGCGGACATGCTCGGCGCCGCGCTGGACGGGCTGATCGCCCGGTTCGGTCTCGCCGGGCAGCGGGTCGGAGAGGTCGTCGCCGGTGCGGTGCTCAAGCACTCGAAGGACTTCAACCTCACCCGCGAGGTGGTGCTCGGCTCGAAGCTCGACCCGCGCACCCCGGCGTACGACATCCAGCAGGCCTGCGGCACCGGCCTGGAGGCCGTCATCCTGGTCGCCAACAAGATCGCCCTCGGTCAGCTCGACGTCGGCATCGCCGGTGGCGTCGACACCACCTCCGACGCTCCGCTCGCCGTCAACGAGGACATGCGTCGCACCCTGCTCAAGCTCAACTCCGCCCGCACCCTCGGCGAGCGGCTGCGGATCGCCGCGAAGCTGCGCCCGGCCCAGCCGTTCAAGCCGGAGATCCCCCGCAACGCCGAGCCGCGTACCGGCCTGTCCATGGGCGAGCACGCCGCGCAGACCGCGCTGCGCTGGAACGTCGACCGGCAGGCGCAGGACGAGTTGGCGCTGCGGTCGCACCAGCGGCTGGCCGCCGCGTACGACAGGGGCTTCTTCGACGACCTGATGACCCCCTACCTGGGGCTGACCCGCGATGCGAACCTGCGCCCGGACACCACCCTGGAGAAGCTGGGCACGTTGCGGCCGGTCTTCGGCGCCAAGGGGCCGGACGCCGAACGGGCCACCATGACCGCCGGCAACTCGTCGCCGCTGACCGACGGCGCCTCCACCGTGCTGCTTGCCAGTGAGGACTGGGCGCGCGAGCACAACCTGCCGGTGCTGGCCTGGTTCTCCTGGTCCGAGACGGGTGCGGTGGACTTCGTGCACGGCAAGGAGGGACTGCTGATGGCGCCCGCGTACGCGGTGCCCCGGCTGCTCGACCGGGCCGGGCTCACCCTCCAGGACTTCGACTACTACGAGATCCACGAGGCGTTCGCCTCGCAGGTGCTGGCGACCCTGGCGGCCTGGGAGTCGCCGGAGTTCTGCAAGGACCGGCTCGGCCTGGACGCCCCGCTCGGTGCCATCGACACCGACAAGCTCAACGTCAACGGCTCGTCGCTGGCGGCCGGTCACCCGTTCGCCGCCACCGGCGGCCGGATCGTGGCCACCCTGGCCAAACTGCTCGCCGAGAAGGGCACCGGACGCGGCCTGATCTCCATCTGCGCCGCCGGCGGTCAGGGCGTCACCGCCATCCTGGAACGCTGACTCACCGGACGCCGGTCCGTCTGCTCCGGATCGGCCGTCCCGCCGCTGGGTGGTGGGACGGGCGTCGGTGCTCGCCCGCCCATGGACCCTGCGGACCGCGAGTACTTTCACCTGTTCTTCTCGGTGGCCCGCTGGCGCGGTGAGCCGTTCATCGCAGAGCCCGACAAGTGCAGCGAACTCTGTTGGGTGCAGGCTTCGGCGCTGCCGCCCGACCTGGTCGACTACGTCGGCGATGCCTTGGCGGCCATCACGCGCGAGGAGCCGTTGGCTCTCCGCGGATGGTGACCTGAACAAAGATCGGCGGACTACTTGATGCTGCCGGCGGGGGCCAACCATCGCATCGGCTGGCCGGTCACGTTCGCGATCTGGTCGAAGTCGCGGTCGTAGTGCAGCAGGGACAGCCCATGATATTCGGCGGTCGCGGCGATCAGCAGGTCGACTGCTCCGGCTGAGCGGTGGGTGCCCCGGTCGGTCAACTCGCTCTGGATCTCGGCCGCCCGTTCGTAGCCCCGTTCCGACACCGGCACCCAACCGAACACGGTACGGAGCAGCTCCGTCAGTCGGGCGCGGTCGCTGGCCGAGCGGGCGGAGTAGAGGAATTCCAACTCGACCAGCGGGCAGACGGCGAGCAGGCCGGCGACGAGTGGCTGCTCCCAGCGATCCCGTACGGCCGGATCCCGCAGCAGCCGGACGAGCGCGCTGGTGTCGACGAGATATTCGGCGTAGCTCATGGCCGGTAGGTCGTCTTCTCCAACAGCTCGTCGAAATCGCCCGCCTCGGCCCGGTCGCTCAGCTCGGCGAGCGCCCGGGCGCGGCGCAACCGCGCGGCCGCTTCCCGAAGGGCGACGTTGACGGTGTCCTTCTTGGTCTTGGTGCCGAACGCGGCGGCGGCGTCGGCCAGCGCCTCGTCGTCGACGTCCACCAGGATCTTGGTCATCGAGCGCCCCCCTATATACGACTTGCGGAGCAAGTATATCCGGCTGGACCCGCTCGGGTAGCTGAGCCGCGATGACGCGAGAATGGCGGGGTGACGACGATCCCTAACGTGCTTGCCAACCGGTACGCCTCGCCCGAGCTGGTCACCCTCTGGTCGCCGGAGGAGAAGATCCGGCTGGAACGACGGCTCTGGCTCGCCGTGCTCCGGGCGCAGCGGGAGCTGGGCGTGCCGGTGCCGGACGGGGTGGTCGAGGCGTACGAGCGGGTGCTCGACGACGTCGACCTGGCCTCGATCGCGGCACGGGAGCGGGTCACCCGGCACGACGTGAAGGCCCGGATCGAGGAGTTCAGCGCGCTCGCCGGGCACGAGCACGTGCACAAGGGGATGACCTCCCGGGACCTCACCGAGAACGTCGAGCAGCTCCAGGTGCGCCGCTCGCTGGAGCTGATCCGGGATCGGGTGGTGGCGACGCTGGCCCGGTTGGCCTGGCACGCCCACGAGTACGCCGACGTGGTGATGGCGGGGCGCTCGCACAACGTGGCGGCGCAGGCCACCACGCTGGGCAAGCGCTTCGCGTCGGCCGCCGAGGAGCTGATCATCGCGTACGAGCGGCTGGAGGACCTGATCGTCCGGTACCCGTTGCGGGGAATCAAGGGGCCGGTGGGCACCGCCGCCGACCAGCTCGATCTCTTCGACGGCGACGCGGCGAAGGTGGCCGAGCTGGAGCACCGGGTCGCCGAGCACCTCGGCTTCAGTCGGGTGCTGGGCAGCGTCGGGCAGGTCTACCCGCGTTCGCTCGACTTCGACGTGCTCTCCGCGCTGGCTCAGGTGGCGGCGGCACCGTCGTCGCTGGCCACCACGATCCGGTTGATGGTCGGTCAGGAGCTGGCCACCGAGGGCTTCAAGCCCGGCCAGGTCGGTTCCAGCGCGATGCCGCACAAGATGAACACCCGCTCGTCGGAGCGGGTCAACGGCTTCGCGGTGATCATCCGGGGCTACCTGTCGATGGTCGGCGAGCTGGCCGGTGACCAGTGGAACGAGGGTGACGTCTCCTGCTCGGTGGTGCGCCGGGTGGCCCTGCCGGACGCCTTCTTCGCCGCCGACGGGCTGTTCCAGACGTTCCTGACCGTGCTCGACGAGTTCGGCGCGTACCCGGCGGTGATCAACCGGGAGCTGGAGCGGTTCCTGCCGTTCCTGGCCACCACGAAGATCCTGGTGGCCGCGGTGCGCCGGGGCGTCGGCCGGGAGACCGCCCACGAGGCGATCAAGGAGCATGCCGTCGCGGTCGCCCTGGCCATGCGCGAGCAGGGCACCCCCGACAACGACCTCTTCGACCGCCTGGCCGCCGACCCTCGCCTGGGCCTGTCCCGCCCCGAGATCGACGCCCTGGTGGCCGACCGCGCCGCCTTCGTAGGCGCCACCCCCACCCAGATCCAGGCGGTCACCGCACGAATCACCAAGATCGTCCAATCCCACCCCCACGCCGCCACCTACTCCCCACCCCCCATCCTCTGACCCCCGCCCCAGCGCCGCTGACGGCGTCGATCAAGAAGTTCTGGTCAGGATCCGGTCGACTCTCGACCAGAACTTCTTGATCGACGGGCACGGTGCGGGGTGGGTGGGGTGGGGGGTGGGGTGGGGTTAGTCGCGGGTGGGGGTTTCGGGGGCGGTGCCGAGGGTGGGGGCGCTGGGGGGCTCGGCGATCTTGCCGGGTTCCTCGGCGAAGGCTGGTTCCTGGGCCGTCTCGGCAGCCACCAGGGGCTGGTCGGGGGGCATCACGTCGGGGACCTTGGGCACCACGATGACGGCGGTGCCGTAGGCGCAGATCTCCATCCACATCTCGCCGCAGTCGCGACTGTCGAACCGCATCCCCACCACCGCGTTCGCGCCGAGCCGCCGGGCCTCCTCGCCGAGGCGGGCCACCGAGTCGGTACGCCAGCGGGTGAGGTTGTCCGGCGCCATCGGGTCGTACGCGCCACCGCGCAGGTTCTTCACCCCTTCGCGGTACGGGTTACGGGTCCTGGCCATGGAGGAGACCACCTCGCCGAGGATCTGGCGGATCTCGTAGCCGGGAAGTTGATCCGTCGTCACGACCAGCACGATTCCGATGCTGGCAGGCCCGGGTGCGGCACATCGTGAGCCTTGTTCACCTGCTCGGATGCTGAAAAACCGCGCGGCGCGGACGGCGGGCGCAGGGCCCACCATCCGCGCCGCCACGGGCGCTAACGCGTCAGACGCCGGAAACGGACCGGATCCAGGCACGGTTGTACGCGACGCTGCCGTAGTTCTGGATGCTCTGGCCGTCGGCGGTGGAGGCCACGCCGACCTGCTGGCCGTTGTAGAACTGCGGTCCGCCCGAGTCGCCACGCCAGGCGTTGCCGTTGATCCGGGTGCTCCGGATCGCCTGCCCGCCGTACGCGTCACTCACGTTCGTGCTGGTGACCCGGACGCTCGCGGTCTTGAGCTGGCTCGACGCCGAGCAGCCGCTGTAGCAGGTCATGCCCCAGCCGTAGATCGAGTTGGTCGAGTTGACCGGCGGGTTGCTGGAGGCCAGCGTGACGTAGCTGGTGCTCACCGAGCTGGACAGGCGCATCAGGGCCAGGTCGTACCGGCCGTAGGTGGCGCTGACCGTGCGGGTGACACCACCGGAGGAGCGGTAGACGCTGCCCACCCGGACCGACATCGAGCCGCCGAGGCAGTGCCGTGCGGTGAGGACCCACTGCGGGGCGATGATCGTGCCGGAGCAGGTGAACGAGCCGTTGCTGAAGACCGCGGCGGCCCACGGCGCCGAGGAGACGGTGCCGCCACCGATGATGAGGGGAGCGACGGGTGAGGCGACGGCGCCTGAACTGGCGCCCATCACCGCGGCCATGGCGGTGGCGAGGACCGCGAGCAGGGATCGGATGCGCATGGGACTCCTTCGGGGTTCCCAGGACCCGGGTTCACCGGGCCGGCCTGCGGTGACGGACGGGGGTGAGCCGCCACCGCGACGTCTTTACATCGACGTCTGACGATGTACCGTAGGGCCCGGTGAGGTGTTTCACAAGAGGTTCATTGAAACAAGGTGATGTAACAGCTCGATTTCCCGGCGCCAGGCCACCCGCGACCGGCCGAGGGCTGGCAACGAAGCCGTATCGGGATCGCAACGAACCCGTATCGGTCCCGATCGGTCCGTGCGGGTGGGGTCGAGCGGCGCTCCAGCGGCGTCCGGCCGGTGCGTCCGGCGCGGTATCTGCCAGGTAGGCTGGCTGCGCTCGCCCGTTGTGGGTCGGCACCCAACTGCGTACACAGTCAGGAGTGCCCAGTGCCTCGCGTCGTCGTCGACGTCATGCTCAAGCCCGAGATCCTCGATCCTCAGGGCCAGGCCGTCGCAAACGCGCTGCCCCGGCTCGGCGTCAACGACGTCGCCTCGGTACGGATCGGCAGGCGGATCGAGATCGACTTTACCGGTGAACCGGACCTGGACCGGGCCCGGGAGATCGCCGACAAGCTGCTCGCCAACCCGGTCATCGAGGACTTCACGGTCCGCCTGGTCGAGACCGACGAGCCTGCGGAAGCCCGGCCGTGACCGCCCGGGTCGGTGTGGTGACGTTCCCCGGCTCGCTCGACGACGGGGACGCCGCCCGGGCGGTACGGATCGCCGGCGCCGAACCGGTCCGTCTCTGGCACGGCGAGGCGGAGCTGCACGGGGTGGACGCGGTCGTCCTGCCGGGCGGCTTCTCCTACGGTGACTACCTGCGCTGCGGCGCCATCGCCCGGTTCGCGCCGGTGATGGAGAAGATCATCGACGCCGCCGGCGGTGGCCTGCCCGTGCTGGGCATCTGCAACGGCTTCCAGATCCTCTGCGAGGCGCACCTGCTGCCCGGGGCGCTCACCCGCAACCAGCACCTGCACTTCCGCAACCGCGACCAGATCCTGCGCATCGAGGCGACCGCCACCGCCTGGACGAACACGTTCCAGCCGGGCCAGGAGGTGTTGATCCCGGTCAAGAACGGCGAGGGTTGCTACGTCGCCGATCCGGCGACGTTGGACCAGCTGGAGGCCGAGGGCCGGGTCGTCGCCCGTTACGTCGCAGGCAACCCCAACGGATCGCAGCGCGACATCGCCGCGATCACCAACCAGGCCGGCAACGTGGTCGGCATCATGCCGCATCCCGAGCACGCGGTGGAGGCGCTCACCGGCCCCTCCCTCGACGGTCTCGGCTTCTTCACCTCGGTGCTCAAGCACCTGGTGGGGGCGCCGGCGTGACCGTGCGCGGCGGGATCATCGGTCGGCTCACCCGCCCGTCGGGCGGCGAGCGCAACAAGGAGACGTCATGACCACGCACCCGGACCCGGTGCGGGAGAACCCGGAGGCGGTGCCGGCACAGCCGGCCGCTCCGGCCCGGCACGCCGCCGTCCCGGCGGCCACCGACTGGGCCGACGGAGTGGACACCGTGCCGCGCGCCGCGGGCACCCCGGAGGAGCTTCAGCCGTACGCCGAGCTGGGGCTCGCCGACGACGAGTACGACCGCATCCGGCACATCCTGGGTCGCCGGCCGACCCAGTCCGAGCTGGCGATGTACTCGATCATGTGGAGCGAGCACTGCTCCTACAAGTCCAGCAAGGTGCATCTGCGGCAGTTCGGCGAGAAGGCCCCGCCGAGCGACCGGATGCTCGCCGGCATCGGGGAGAACGCCGGGGTCGTGCGGATCTCCGACGAACTCGCGGTGACCTTCAAGGTCGAGTCGCACAACCACCCGAGCTTCGTCGAGCCGTACCAGGGCGCGGCGACCGGTGTCGGCGGCATCGTCCGCGACATCCTGGCGATGGGTGCCCGTCCGGTGGCGGTGATGGACCCGCTGCGCTTCGGCGCCGCGGACCACCCGGACACCGCCCGGGTGCTCCCCGGCGTGGTCGCCGGTGTCGGCGGCTACGGCAACTGCCTCGGTCTGCCCAACATCGGTGGCGAGGTGGTCTTCGACCCCTGCTACCAGGGCAACCCCCTGGTCAACGCGCTCTGCCTGGGTGTGCTGCCGGTCGACCGGCTGCAGAAGAAGGAAGCCACCGGCCCCGGCAACGTGGTGGTGCTGATGGGCGCCAAGACCGGCCGGGACGGCATCGGCGGCGTCTCGGTGCTGGCCAGCGCCACCTTCACCGAAGGCAGCGAGCAGCGTCGCCCGTCCGTGCAGGTGGGCGACCCGTTCATGGAGAAGCTGCTGATCGAGGCGTGCCTGGAGCTGTACGACGCCGAACTGGTCGTCGGCATCCAGGACCTCGGCGGTGCCGGTCTGACCTGCGCCCTGACCGAGACGGCCGCCTCCGCCGGCACCGGCATGCGGGTGTGGCTGGAGCGGGTGCCGCTGCGTGAGCCCTCGATGGAGCCGCACGAGATCCTGGCCAGCGAGTCCCAGGAGCGGATGCTGCTGGTCGTCGCGCCGGAGAAGCTGGAGGCGGTGCTCAAGACCGCCGAGAAGTGGGGTGTCTGGGCCACCGCGATCGGCGAGGTCACCGCCCCCGAGCCGGACGGTTCGCCGGGCCGGCTGCACATCACCTGGCGGGACCACCTGGTGGTGGACGTGCCGCCGGGCTCGCTCGTGGACGACGGGCCGGTCTACGCCCGGCCGATGCGCGAGCCGGCGGACCTGATCCTGCTCCAGGCCGACCGGGCCGAGACGCTGCCCCGGCCGGGCGACCCGGACACGCTGCGCGAGACCGTGCTGCGGATGATCGCCTCGCCCAACCTCTGCGACAAGACCTGGGTCACCGAGCAGTACGACCGCTACGTGCTGGGCAACACCGTGCTCGCCCAGCCGGAGGACTCGGGTGTGATCCGCATCGACGAGCGCACCGGGCTGGGCGTGGCGCTGTCCGTGGACGGCAACGGCCGGTACGCCCGGCTCGACCCGTACCAGGGTGCCAAGTTGGCGTTGGCCGAGGCGTACCGGAACGTGGCGGTGACCGGCGCGACGCCGATCGCGGTCACCGACTGCCTGAACTTCGGCTCGCCCGAGGACCCGGGCGTGATGTGGCAGTTCGCCGAGGCCGTCCGCGGCCTTGCCGACGGCTGCGCCGAGCTGGGCATCCCGGTGACCGGCGGCAACGTCAGCTTCTACAACCAGACCGGGGCGGCGGCCATCCACCCGACGCCGGTCGTCGGCGTGCTCGGGGTGCTGGAGAACGTGGCCGACCGGGTGGCGTCGGGCTTCGTCCCGCGCGCCGGTGCCGACCACGACCAGCTCTTCCTGCTCGGCGAGACGCACGTGGAACTCTCCGGCTCGGAGTGGGCCTGGGTCGCCCACCAGCACCTCGGCGGCGTACCCCCGCACGTCGACCTGGCCCGCGAGAAGCAGCTCGCCGGCCTGCTGGCCGACGCGGCCCGGGTCGGGCACCTCAGCTCCGCGCACGACCTCTCCGACGGTGGTCTCGCGCAGAGCCTGACCGAGTCCTGCCTGCGCCACGGCGTCGGGGCCCGGATCGCGGTGCCGGAGCGTTTCGAGGGCGCCTCGATGCCGTTCGTCTTCCTGTTCAGCGAGTCGGCCGGCCGGGTGCTCGTCTCGGTGCCGCGCGGTCACGAGAAGGCGTTCACCGCGCTCTGCGGTGAGCACGGCGTGCCGTGGGAGCTGATCGGTGTCACCGACCCGACGGCCAACGCGCTGGAGGTGCACGGCCAGTTCCGGATCAGCCTGGACGAGCTGCGCGAGGCGTACACCGGCACCCTGCCGGCGCTGTTCGGCGGCGTGCAGCCGTTCGAGGTGACCGCACCGGCAGTCGCCGAGGTCGTCATCGACGCGCCGGCCGACGGGGTCGACCAGGACGCGGCGGCGCAGGCCGAAGCACCCGGTGCGACGACCGCTGTCGAGCCGGCCTCGGGGCAGGCCACCAGCCGGCAGCAGGCCGAGCAGATCGACGGCGAGGTTCAGTCCGCACCGCCGTCGGCCGAGGTCGCGCCGTCGGTGGACCAGACCGAGGAGGCGGCCGACCGGCCGGCGGAGCGGGCCACCCCGCCGGTGCGTACCGGTCGCGTCGCGGCAACCCCGCCGTCGGCCGAGGCCACCGGTCCGGCTGACTCGGCGGGCAGCCACGAGGCATCCGGGGCGGACGCTCCGCAGCACGGTGACACCGAGCAGCCCCCCGCGCCCGACGAGCGCTGAGGCGCTGGCCGCGGCCGTGTCCGCCCAACCCGGATCGGGGGTCCGGTTCGACTGGGGCCTGGCGGGTGCGGCCGAACTCGGCCGGGTCTGCGCCGCACTGGTGGTGGTGGACGTGTTGTCGTTCACCACCACCGTCGAGGTGGCGGTGGGTCGGGGGATGCGCGTGCACCCGTTCCCCTGGGGCGAGCAGGCCGCCGCTTACGCGCGCCGGGTCGGTGCGGTCGCCGCGACCGGCCGTCGGCAGGTCACCCGTGACCATCCGTGGTCGCTGTCCCCGGCCGCGCTGAGTCGGGCCCCGGTGGTGACCGACCTGGTGCTGCCGTCGCCGAACGGATCGGCGATCAGCGCTGCCGCCAGCGCCACCGGACTACCGGTGGTCGCGGCCAACCTGCGCAACGCCCGCGCCGTCGGGCGGTGGCTGACCAGCCGGGGGTACGGCTCGACTGCCGCCCCGGTCGGCGTGGTGGCCGCCGGTGAACGGTGGCCGGACGGATCGTTGCGCCCGTCGGTGGAGGATCAGCTGGGCGCGGCCAGCGTGCTGGACGCCCTTTCCGGGGCGCCCGGTGGGCTCTCGGTGGAGGCGGCCACGGCACTGGCCGCGTTGGCCAGCATCCCCGACATACCGGCGGCGGTCCGCGGCTGTGTCTCCGGCCGGGAGCTGATCGAGGGCGGCTTCGCCGAGGATGTCGAGATCGCGGTGCGCCTCGGCGCCTCCGACGTCATCCCACTGCTGCGTCAGGGCGTCTTCTCCGCTGCCTGACCGCCCGCGGTGCCTGGCGTCGGCCGGACCGTGAGTCCGCACCCGCCGCGCGTGGGCGACGATGAGTAGCGCGGACCTCATGTCACTCAGACATGAAGCTTTCTGAGTGACATGAGGTCGTTCGGTCCAGTGTGGTCCGGCGGGCCGGCACGTCAGCTAGTCGTCGAGCCAGTCCAGGCGGCGGCCACCACGGTCCTGGGGTGCGCCGTCCGGTCGGCTGCGGCCGGCCTGTGCCGGGTCACCGTAGCCGCCCTGGCCGTAGCCACCCTGGTCATAGCCTTCGTCGTAGCCACCGCGTTGGCGTGGGGGCTCCTGGCCGTACCCGCCGCTGCCCTGGCCGCCGCCGTAACCACCCTGGTCGTACCCACCACGTGACGGCGCGTCCTGGCCGTATGCGCCGCCGTAGCCACCCTGGTCGTAGGCGTTGTCGTAGCTGGTGTTGTCATAGCCACCGCGTTGGTGCCCGGCGTCCTGGCCGTAGCCTCCGGCCGGCTGGTCGTATCCACCATTCGGCGACGCGCCGTAGCCGCCACCCGACTGACCCGGAGCGTAGCCCCGGTTCGGGTCGGCCTGGCCGTAGCCGCCACCCGGCTCACCCTCGCCGTAGCCGCGAGTCGCGTCGCTCTGGCCGTATCCGCCCGGCTCGCCGTGACGGTAACCCCGCGTCGGGTCGCTCTGACCGTACCCGCCGGTGGGCTCGTTGCGGCCGTAGTCGCCGCCGGCCTCGCTCCGCCCGTAACCGCCCGGCTCGGACTGGCCGTAACCCGGGCCGCCGGCGTCCGGCTGGTACATCCCGGTGGCGTACGGGTCGGCGGGGGCCGGGTAGGCCGTCTCCTCGCCCTGGTAGCGGCCGGTCGGCTCGTCGTACCGCTCGCCGTAGCCGCCGCCCGCCGGGGGATAGTCCGGGCCGGAGTTGCCGGCATCGTAGTCGCGGCTGCCGTAGCCACCGCCCGACGCCGGCCCGTTGCCGTAGCCGCTGCCGGAGGACGGGGCGTTGCCGTAGCCGCCGCCGGAGGACGGGGCGTTGCCGTAGCCGCTGCCGGACGAGGGGGCGTTGCCGTAGCCCGCAGCGCCGTAACCGCCCGGCTCGTCGCCGTAGCCGCCGCCACCACCGGACCAGCCACCCGGTCCGCTCGCGGCGCCGTAGGGCTGCGGCGGTGCGCCGTAGGGGTCCGGCGGAACGTCGTCGACCACCGGCTGGTGCATCATCGTCGGCGCGTTGGCCAACCCGGGACCGCCGACCATCGTCGGGTCCGGTGCGGCACCCACCCGGTTCACCACCCGGGTCTGGTCGTCCGCGCCGGCGAACGAGCCACGGGCGGCCGGCACCGCGCCGGCCGGAGCACCGGCGGGCACGTCACCGTCCGGCTCGCCGTCCTCGTTCTCCTTGCGCTTCATCCACAGCAGCACGATCGTGCCGACACCGACGGCCACGAAGAGACCACCCAGCAGGATGAGCAGCCAGTTGCCGAAACCACCGGAGTCCTCGTTGGAGGCCGGGGCCTGGGCGGCGGCGCTCTCGGCGGCCGTCTCCTCGTCCGCGCCGAGTTCGTCCTCGAACGGGTCCTCGGTCGGCACCGCCGACTCACTGGCCGACGGGCTGGCGCTCGGGCTCTCCGAGGCCGCCGCGATCGGGAGGGTGATGCGCCGACCGGTGATGCTCTGCCCGGCGTTGGCGGTGAAGCTCACCACGGCGTTCTTGTTGTCGGCGCTCGCGCCGATGTCGATCCGTCCGGGCGCGATCGGGTTGTCGCTGCTGCCGGTGAACCGGAAGTTGCCGTCGCCGTTGGTGGTGGTGTCCCGCTGCTTCCCGGCGCTGTCCTTGAGCAGGACGTACGCGTTCGGCACCGCCTCGCCGCCCTGGTTGACGACCTTGCCGGAGATCGACCGCACCGTCTGCGGCGCCTGCGTCGTCGGCGGCGGCGGTGGCGCCTGCTCACCACGAACTGTCAGCTGCAGGTTGGCGGTGGCGGGTTCGGATTCGTCAGGCTGTACCTGGACGGTGACGCCGCTGGAACCGTTCCGGGCGTTGTCGTTGGCCCGCAGTGTCAGTAGTTGGGTCCTGGGCGCTGGCCCGTTGAACTGGATGCTTCCGCAGCCCCTGGCGCAGCTCACTCCGGATGGGAGACCGGTCAGACTGATCTCGGCGCTGGTGTCGTCATCGCCTGGGGTGACCTGCACGGTCACCGTGGCGTCGCTCCCCGCATTGACGGTCACCGAGCCGGGCACGACGTTGACGGAGGCGGCGAAGGCGGGTGTGGCTGGGACGGCGAGCAGGGCACCGATCATCAGCGCCACGACCACACCGGCCCGCTTGTGCCAGGCTCGTCGGTGTGTTGACACGTCCACCGCCTTCCGGACTGACCTCCCCTGTCCGGCGGGTGCCGGGCGGGGGAACATCACGGTACGAATACGCCGTCGGCAACTATGCCTTGTCCGGCCGGATCGGCGCGACCCAGGGCCAGCGTGACGGCCGGCGCGGTCACGCCGTATCGTCCCGTCGTGTCCTCTCCGTACAATAAGTCCGCCTCGGTCGCGGCGGCACTGTCGGCGCTCGATGAGGGGCGTGCACCCGAACGGTCGGTGCTCCGTGAGGCGGTCAGGGCCCTGTTGACCCTCCTCGCGGACCGCGCCCCCGGCCGATCGGTGGAGGTGCGAGTCCCACCTTACGGTGCAGTTCAGTGCGTTCCGGGGCCGCGACACACCCGCGGTACTCCCCCGAACACGGTGGAGATGGATCCGGAAACCTGGCTCGGTCTGGCCGCGGGACGACTCGACTGGGCGCGGGCGGTCACGGAGGGTCGCGTAAAGGCGAGTGGCGCTCGCGCGGACCTGTCCGCCTATCTCCCCCTCGAACTGCGGTGACGGCCGAGACCGGATGACACAGAGCGCCGATAATGTGACTGTATGTGGCGACATGGATTCGCGTACACTGTCAGGCGACGACAGTGTGGTCCCCGGCCGAGAGGTGCGGAGCAACCCCCGTGGTTCCGCCAGGCCAGTCCAGACCAGCAAGAGGGAGCGGCAGGTGCCCCGAGGCGACGGCCGGCTGAGCCACGACCTTGATCCCCAGCGACCCGGCCCCCAGGACGCGTGCGGTGTCTTCGGCGTCTGGGCCCCGGGAGAAGAGGTCGCCAACCTGACCTACTTCGGGCTGTACGCGTTGCAGCACCGGGGGCAGGAGGCGGCCGGCATAGCGGTCAGCGACGGCTCCGGCGTGGTGGTCTACAAGGATCTCGGCCTGGTGGCCCAGGTCTTCGACGAGCCCACGCTGGCCAGCCTGCGCGGGCACGTCGCGATCGGGCACGCCCGTTACTCCACCACCGGCGCGTCGACCTGGGAGAACGCCCAACCGACCATCCGGGCGACCAGTTCGGGCACCACCATTGCGCTGGCGCACAACGGAAACCTGGTCAACACGGCCGAGCTGCAGCGTGAGGTGGCCGAGCGCGGCCTGGGCACCGACGGTTCGACGAACGACACCTCGTTGGTCACCATGCTGCTGGCCAGCCGGCCGGATCTCTCCGTCGAGGCGGCCGCGCTGGAGGTGTTGCCGCGACTGCGCGGCGCGTTCAGCTTCGTCTTCATGGACGAGTCGACCCTCTACGCCGCGCGCGACCCGCACGGCGTGCGTCCGCTGGTGCTGGGCCGACTCGAGCGCGGCTGGGTGGTGGCCAGCGAGACCGCCGCGCTGGACATCGTCGGTGCCAGCGTGGTCCGCGAGGTCGAGCCGGGCGAGCTGATCGCGATCGACGCGGAGGGGCTGCGGTCCACCAGGTTCGCCGCCCCCGAGCCCAAGGGCTGCCTCTTCGAGTACGTCTACATCGCCCGCCCGGACGCCACCATCGCCGGCCGCAACGTGCACGCCGCCCGGGTGCAGATCGGGCGGCAACTGGCCAAGGAACACCCGGTCGACGCCGACCTGGTGATCCCGGTGCCCGAGTCGGGCACGCCGGCGGCGATCGGTTACGCCGAGGGATCCGGCATCACCTACGGCGCCGGTCTGGTGAAGAACCCCTACGTCGGCCGTACCTTCATCCAGCCGTCGCAGACGCTGCGCCAGCTCGGCATCCGGCTCAAGCTCAACCCCCTGCGCGAGAACGTACGGGGCAAGCGTCTGGTCGTGGTCGACGACTCCATCGTCCGCGGCAACACCCAGCGCGCGATCGTGCGGATGCTGCGCGAGGCCGGCGCGGTGGAGGTGCACGTACGCATCTCCTCGCCGCCGGTCTCCTGGCCGTGCTTCTACGGCATCGACTTCGCCACCCGCGCCGAACTGCTCGCCAACGGCCTCGACAACGACGGCATCCGGCGCTCGATCGGCGCGGACACGCTGGGGTACGTCTCGTTGTCCGGCCTGATCGCCGCGACCGAGCAGCCGAAGACCCGACTCTGCCGCGCCTGCTTCGACGGGGAGTACCCGATCGAGCTGCCGGTCGGCAACCTGATCGGCAAGCACGTGCTCGAAGGGATCGGCCGCCGGGTCGCCAACCACTCGGCCGACGAGATCGGATCCGCCGAGCAACTCGTCCCGCAACTCGACAGCTTCGGCGACCTCAAACCGTCGGCGACCACAAACCGCCCGTAGCACCACCCGGCTGCGGCGCCGGTCACCGTCGACGCGACAGCCGAGAACCACTAAGGGGAGAACCGTGACGCACGTGTCCGAGCGCAGCGGCGCAGGAAGCAGCCCGAGCGGCGCTGGCGGGGACCGTCAGCCCTGGACGGCCGGCTCCGGCCGGCCGGCGCGCAAACGCGCGGTCTCGTACGCGGACGCCGGCGTGTCCATCGAGGCGGGTGACCGTGCTGTGGAGCTGCTCAAGTCGAAGGTGAAGCAGACCCGCCGGCCGGAGGTGATGGGTGACCTCGGCGGTTTCGCCGGCCTGTTCCGGCTGGACACCACGAAGTACAAGCACCCGATCCTGGCCTCCTCCACCGACGGCGTCGGCACCAAACTGGTGATCGCCCAGCAGATGGACATCCACGACACGGTCGGCATCGACCTCGTCGCGATGGTCGTCGACGACCTGGTCGCCTGCGGTGCGGAGCCGCTGTTCCTGCTCGACTACATCGCCACCGGCGAGGTCGTGCCGGACAAGGTCGCCGAGATCGGCGCCGGCATCGCCGACGGCTGCCGGTACGCGGGCTGCGCGCTGCTGGGTGGCGAGACCGCTGAGCACCCGGGTGTGCTGCGCCCCGACGAGTACGACATCTCCGCCACCGGTGTCGGTGTGGTGGAGGAGAGCGAGATCCTCAGCTCCGAGCGGGTCGAGGTGGGCGACGTGGTGATCGCCATGCGATCGTCGGGCCTGCACTCGAACGGTTACTCCCTGGTCCGGCACGTGCTGCTCGGCGCCGGCCGGATGCGACTGGACGTGGTGATCGACGACTTCGGTCGCCAGCGCACCCTCGGCGAGGAGCTGCTCACCCCGACCAAGATCTACGCGCAGGACTGCCTCAAGCTGATCGCCGAGGCCGAGGTGCGGGCGCTGGCCCACGTCACCGGCGGTGGCATCCCCGGCAACCTGGTGCGGATCCTGCCGGAACACGTGGACGCCGTGGTCAACCGGGCGACGTGGAAGCCGCAGCCGGTCTTCGACCTGGTCCAGTCCAAGGGCCGGATCGAGGACCCGGAGATGGAGGCGACCTTCAACATGGGCGTCGGCATGTTCGCCATCGTGTCGGCGGAGGACGCCGACCGGGCGCTGGCCACGCTCACCGGGCGCGGCGTCGACGCCTGGCAGGCCGGCGAGATCATCGAGGGCACCGGTGAGGTGCGGATGGTCGGGCAGCACACCCGAGGATGATGACTTTGCGCTGATCGTCCGACCACCTGATCAGGGCTTCACCCGAGTGGCCGTCGCCGCCTAGCCTGAAGGGCACCCTCGAGAGCTGCGGGGCGCGCCCAGGCCGGGTCGCGCCCGGCAGCCCAAGACCGCTACGGAGGAGGGCGATGGCTGCGCGGGGACGGTCATTGGGCGGGATGCGGGGCCTGGCCACCGTCCCGTCGTACGTCGTGATGCAGCCCACCACCCTCTGCAATCTCGACTGCGCGTACTGCTACCTGCCGTTCCGGGCGGCGGACCGGCAGATGCCGGTGGCGGTGGCCGAGGCGGTGGCCGCCTCGGTGAACCGCTGGGCGGCCACCGACCGGTTCTCGGTGGTGTGGCACGGCGGGGAGCCACTGGCCGCCGGCCGGGAGCGACTGGCGGCGCTGATGGCGCCCTTCGGGCCCGAGGTGGAGCACCACGTCCAGACCAACGCCACCCTGATCGACGACGCCTGGTGCGAGTTCTTCACCCGGCACCGGATGCGGGTGAGCGTGAGCGTGGACGGGCCACGGGAACGCAACGGTGAACGGGTCAGCCGGGCGGGCCGGCCGGCGTACGACCGGATCGTTCGCGGGGTGGCCGCGTTGCGTCGGCACGGGCTGCCGTTCTCGGCTCTCGCGGTGGTCAACGACCCGTCCCCCGGCCGGGCCACCGAGCTGTACGACTACTTCCTCGACCTCGGTTGTGAGGTGCTCGGTGTCAACATCGAGGAGACCGAGGGCGTCAACACCCGGGACAACGCCCACGCCGCCCCGGTCGTGACCGGGTTCTGGGCCGAGCTGGTCTCGGCCTGGCGGCGGGATCCCCGGATCCACCTGCGGGAGGTGGAGTGGTCGTTGCGGTACGCCGCGGCGGTGCTGGACGGTGCGACGGACGACCTGCTGCCCGACCGGCTCGACCCGATACCGACGGTGGCGTACGACGGCTCGGTCGTGGTGCTCTCGCCCGAACTGGCCGGCTTCACCGATCCGCGCTACGGCGACTTCTCCAGCGGAAGCGTGCTCACCACCCCGTTGCACACCATCCTGGCCGCCGCGGAGCGCACAGCCTGGGTCGGTGAGTTCATCGACGGCGTGGAGGCGTGCCGCTCCGCCTGCCCGTACTTCGGTTTCTGCGGCGGAGGCCACGCGGCCAACCGCTACTTCGAGCTGGGGCGTTTTGACGGTACGGAGACCGAGCACTGCCGCAACAGCAAGATCCGCCTACTGGAGGGAGTGTTGGAGCATGCCCGAGACCACCAGTCACCGGCAGCCTGAGACCGCGACGGGAGACGAACCCGACCGGGTCGCCGACCGGGTGCGGGCGGTCGCTGCCGGACTCAACACCCTGCTCCACGAGGCCGAGGTCGCGCGTCGACTACGGGCGGAGGTGGCAGGTGGCGACGGAGCCAGTGCGGTCTGCGCCTGGAACCACTTCGAGAACATCCCGACGTTCTACAACTGGAACAACCGTCCCCGCTGACCCGTCGGTGCCGAGGGCCCGTCACGCGCCGGAGCATGGTCCGGCCGTGGTGGGCCCTCGGCTCGTCAGGTGCTGCACGCCGCCGCGTAGCGGGCACATGCGTGAGCACGCGGGGAGTCACCGCGTGCTCAGATGTGACCGGGGGTCAGCGGGTCGGACGGACCCAGTTGTCCGGGTCGTCGTCGGAGTGGTCCTCGTCATCGTCGACGTACTCTTTGTAGTCGTCGTCGAAGTTGCGGTCCGACTTGCCGCTGCCGCCGAGTTCTCGCTGCAAGGCGGCGAGGTCGGTGTTCGGGGAGTGGTACTTCAGCTCCCGGGCCACCTTTGTCTGCTTGGCCTTAGCACGGCCGCGCCCCATGGCTCGACCCCCTCGCACAGAATGCGGGGCAGCCCGAAGGCGGGCCCCGATGACGTCAGGCATCTCTCGTGGCTCTTACGGTACATGGGGATGCCACCGTTCGGCACCTCGGGTTACCTACGACCGCGACCGCGCGTTGCGGTCATCAGGACGTCACCCAGTGTACCCGGTAAGGAGCGATGCCGGGAACGGTCGTGACATGAGGCAAATCTCCACGAACACGTCGTATGTTCAGATTAGCCCGACCCGGGTGTCGGGGGCGGGACCACCGTGCCCCGCCCCGACGGCGTGTCGTCAGCGCAGGTGAATCGCGCGCAGCCGGCCGATCTCGGCCATCCGCCGCTCGGCCAGCCGGTCCGCCGCCACGGCCGGCGGCACACCGTCGGTGTCGGCCAGGCGGAGGATCTCCCGCGTGGTGTCGTAGATCCGGGTGGCGCGCAACTTGGCCCGCTCGAAGTCGAAGCCCTCGATCTCGTCCGCGACCTGGATCACACCGCCGGCGTTCACCACGTAGTCGGGCGCGTAGAGGATGCCCCGGTCGGCGAGCAGCTTCTCCACGCCGGAGTGGGCGAGCTGGTTGTTGGCCGCCCCGGCGACCACCTTGGCCCGCAGCGCCACCACCGTGTCGTCGTCCAGCGCGCCGCCGAGGGCACACGGGGCGTACACGTCGATGTCGGCGGCGACCAGGGCGGAAGCGTCGTCGACGAGGTGGACCTCGGGGTGGGTGGTACGCGCCCACTCCAGGGCTCGCGGGTTCACGTCGGTGGCGACCACCTCGGCCCCGTCCTCCGACAGGTGACCGACGAGATACTTGCCGACCTTGCCCAGCCCGGCGACGCCGACCCGCCGACCGCGCAGCGTCGGCACGCCCCAGACGTGCTCGGCCGCCGCCCGCATGCCCTGGAAGACACCCCAGGCGGTGAGGATCGAGGAGTCGCCCGCCCCGCCGTGCTCGACGCTGCGGCCGGTCACGTACCGGGTCTCCCGGGCGATCACGTCCATGTCCGGCACGTAGGTGCCGACGTCGCAGGCGGTGTAGTAACGACCACCGAGGGACTCCACGAAGCGGCCGTAGGCGCGCAGCAGCGCCTCGCTCTTGATCTGCTCGGGGTCGCCCCAGATGACCGCCTTGCCGCCGCCCAGGTCCAGGCCGGCGAGGGCGTTCTTGTACGCCATGCCGCGCGAGAGGTCGAGCACGTCGGCGAGCGCGGCCTCTTCGCTGTCGTACGGGTAGAACCGGGTGCCGCCGAGCGCGGGACCCAGCGCGGTGGAGTAGATGCCGATGATCGCCTTCAGGCCGGTCTGCTTGTCCTGGCAGAACACGACCTGTTCGTGACCCGTGGACTCCGGGTCGTCCGTGCTGGCGAATACGCCCATGACTGGCTCCTGTGTCGGCGGGCGCCCTTGTGAGGCGCGGACCTGGTCAGCCGGCGGGGATGCTGCCGGTGCTGCGAGCCTAGTCTCGGCGGGCGTCGCGCCGTACCCCAGTGCTCGCCGTCCCGCCCCTCGGGCGGTCCGTCCCGGCCCCGCCTCCGCCGCGGACGAGCGGCGCGCGAGCCTGGCCCGGGTTGCTCCTGCGCCGCGCCAGGTCGCCCGGTGACGCCGAGCAACGCTCGGCTTGCCGTTCGTGGGAGGATCGCGCCGTGCCGTCGCTCTTCGCTTCATACCTGCGCGTGTACGAGCCGCTGACCGCCTTCGACCGGGACCGCCAGTCCTACTGGCGGCGCTACGTCGAGCAGGGGCGGGCCGTGGCCCCGGTCGAGGGGCCCGGCCGGCAGCGGACCTCGGTCATCGAGGCGCTCGGTGCCGGGTGGACGCGGCTGCCGGACCTGCCGGACGAGGCGTACGTGCTGGAGACCGACGAGACGCTGCTGGTGTGCCCGTGGAATCTGCGGATCCGGGTGGCCGAGGCGGCGTTGAGCGCGCGGGACGGCGTGCCGCCGGTGCTGGCCGACGCCTTCGTGCCGCCGGTGCTGGCCGGGCAGGCCAAGGCGGTGGTGGAGGACTGGCGCAGCGGCGCCCGGGTGCTCGAGCACGGCGTTCCCCGGGTGCACGAACAGATCGCGACCTGGGGCGTACCGCTGCGCTGGTTCGTGCTCTTCGAGGCGCAGGAGCGCAACCACGTGACCGTCCCCGACCGGCGCTCGCTGCGCTTCCGGACGGAGATCTCCAAGGCCCGCCGTCGCTCGTCCCGGGCGCTCGCGGTGCTCCGCAAGTCGGTCGGCGACGCACCGATCACCGAGGCGGTCGAGGAGGCGGCCCGCTGGCTGGAGGAGTTCCATCCGCGCTCGGTGGTGGAACTCGACTACGGCGGGCTGGTCGAGCTGCTCTCGGACGAGACCCTGGCCGAGGACGACTCGCCGGAACTGGTCGCGGCCGGGTTGGCCGGGCTGTCCCGGGGCGAGGCGGAGGAGGCGTCGGCGGCGTACGACAAGCTGGTCGCGCGATGGCGCGCGGTGCAACTTCTGGAGCGCTGCAACTAGGGGCCTAATGTCCCAATTTCCCGGCGCAACGCGAGGCTGCTTCGTAGTTGACGCATCACGAACCGTGATCATGAGTCCGAATAAGTTACTTTGTGGCGTGTAAAAGTCGTATAAATCGGGCATGGTTCATCCGTCCGTCTAGGGACGTTCGGCCGTTCGGCCCATGTCGGACATCGGGGACTAGCCGGACCATGGGAGACGCGTCGGCCGGCGGGACCCCGGCCGATGTCTATACATGTGGAGGAGTGACCGATGGCATCGCGAACGCACGAACCAGAGCCGCTACTCACACCGGCCGAGGTGGCGTCGATGTTCCGTGTCGACCCGAAGACGGTGACCCGTTGGGCGAAGGCTGGCAAGCTGAGCGCCATCCGGACCCTCGGCGGTCACCGCCGATACCGCGAGTCTGAGGTCAGGGCACTGCTGCAGGGACAGATTCCGCAGCAGCGCCAGGGGGACTGACCACACGGTTGATAACAGAGCTTCACGAAGGGCGGCGGACCTTGGTCCGTCGCCCTTCGCCATGCCCGGGGCCGGCGTACCCGAGCACCGGGCCGCCGCGACGTCAATCGGTCAGCTCGACCCGGATGCCCACCGTGCCACCCTCGCCCCGGCGCAGCCGGCTGCCGAGCAGGGTCAGCCGGCCGATCACCCGGTACTTCTGCTTGATCAGGCCACGGATGCGGTTGGTCGCGCCCGGGTCGTACAGGCTCGCCCGGGCCGGCACCGCCTCGCCGTGCGGTCGGCCGCGCACGTCGCAGGGAGCCACGGTGACGTGCCCGCTGCGGCGGATCCGCTTCACCTTGCCGGCGTCGGCCGCCGACCACACCGCGAGGGCGTCGCCGTCGCGGACCGCCCAGACCGGGGTCGGCACCGCACGACCGTCCTTCCGGAACGTCGTCAGGAGGATGTACTTCTCGGCGGAGAGGCGGTCCAACGTGGTCACGCCGCCAGGATACGGGCGCTGCGGCCAACTGACCGGCCGGATAGCGTGAAGCGTGTGACGGGGGAACCACGAATCGGTGACGTCTTCGGGGAACTGCTGCGCGACGCGCTGGCGGTGGCGACCGGCATCGGTCCACGGCCGCTGGCCGGCGGACGCCTGCCCCGCCCGGTCATCGAGATCATCGAGCGGGACGACGGGCTGGTCAACGGCGCACCGGCCGCGCACTATCTCGACGGACCGGAGGACTGGCAGCCGCACGACCACCGCGCCGTCGACCGGGTGCGCGGCGCGACGCTGGACGTCGGTGTCGGCGCCGGCCGGATCGCCTTGCTGCTGCAGGAGCGGGGCGTACCGGTCACCGGGCTGGACACCTCGGCCGGCGCGTTGCGGGTGTGCCGCCGCCGGGGCGTACGCGATCTGGTGCACGCGAGCGTGGACGAGCACGCCGCGAACGGACGGCGGTACGACACCTTCCTGCTGCTCGGCAACAACCTGGGCCTGCTGGAGGGGCGGGAACGGGCTCCGGCGTTCCTCGCCGCGCTGGCGGCGGTGGCCCGACCCGGCGCGCAGGTGATCGCGCACGGCACCGACCCGTACGGCACCCGCGATCCGGTGCACACCACGTACCACGAGCACAACCGGCGGCGGGGCCGCCTCGGTGGGCAGTTGCGGCTGCGGCTGCGCTACCGCGAGCTGGGCACACCCTGGTTCGACTATCTGGTCTGTTCGCCGGAGGAACTCGCCGAGCTGGTGCACGGCTCGCCCTGGCAGCTGGTCGACGTGGACAACCAAGACGCGCCGTACTATCTCGCCACCCTGCGGCTGGCCCGCTGATCTCGGCGACGGCGCCGCACGAGAGCGTCAGGAAGGGCCCCTGCCGCACCGGAGGCGGTGTCAGGGGCCCTTCCTGACGTCTCAGACCGTGATGGTCGGCGGCAGCGGCTCCGGGGGGAGCCCGCCATCGCCGTCGACGATCTCGTCGGGCTGGCCGTCCTCGTCGATGTCGACCATCGTGACGTCCACCTTGCCGTCGCCGTCGGTGTCGAACTGGAACAGGTCGGCCTTCCCGTCACCGTCGGTGTCGACCACCCACACGTCGGTACGGCCGTCGTTGTTGGTGTCGGCACGCAGCAGCTCGACGCGCTCGTCGCCGCGCGTCTCGACGATTCCCTCGGCGCCCGTGCCGTCCACGGTCTCCGGTGCCTGGCTCATCTGCTCGTCCTTCCCTCGGTTGTCGGCGCTCTGTACCCGATCCCGTCCGCCCCCACGCATGGGACCGCAGCCGGCGCTGCATAGGGTCGCAGCATGACTGAGCGGAGCGTACGGCCTGATTCCCGGCGTGGCTGCGACCCCGCGCGCCACGGGCGTCGACCGGGGGCGGATTCTCACTGTGCGGTGGTGGCGCGATGACGGAACGGTTCGTGGTGGTGGGCGCCGGCACGATGGGACTCGGCATCGCGTACGTGGCGGCCGGCAGCGGTCATGCCGTGGAGCTGGTCGAGGTGGACCGGGAGCGGGGTGACGCCGCGGTGCGGCAGCTCGCCGAACTCTGGGCGCGGGCCGTGCGGCGCGGCAGGCTCGACGCCGAGCAGGCGGACGCCAACCAGGCGCGGATCACCCTGCGGGCCGGGCTCGCCGAGGTGGCACCGGCACCGGACGTGATCGTGGAGGCGGTGCCGGAACGGACCGACCTGAAGCGGGCCGTGCTCGCCGAGGCGGAGACGCTGCGGCCGGCGCTGCTGGGCAGCAACACCTCAAGCATCCCGATCGCCGATCTCGCGGCCGGGCTGACCCGGCCGGAGCGCTTCTGCGGGCTGCACTTCTTCAACCCGGTCTGGGCGATGGCGCTGCTGGAGGTCGTGGTCGGGCCGGCCACCGCGATGGAGACCACCGACGCGGCCGTCACGCTCGCCGGCCGGCTGGGCAAGGATCCCGTCGTGGTACGCGACATGCCGGGCTTCGCCACGTCACGGCTCGGCGTGACCCTCGGGCTGGAGGCGATCCGGATGGTCGCCGACGGGGTCGCCAGCCCCGCCGACATCGACAAGGCGATGGTGCTCGGCTACCGGCACCCGATCGGGCCGCTGGAACTGACCGACCTGGTCGGTCTGGACGTGCGCCTGGACATCGCGCGGACGTTGCAGGCGGCCTATGGCGACCGGTTCGCGCCGCCGCCGCTGCTTGTGGAACTGGTCGCCGCCGGTCGGCTGGGCAAGAAGTCCGGGCACGGCTTCTACCGGTGGACCGACGGGATGCGCTCGGACGGCAGCGAGCCGGTGGCGACCACCGGCGGTGTCCCGGGCGGTGCCGGAGCACCGGAGGCGGCACGATGAGCGGACTGCGGGTCGAGGAACAACCGGACCGGCTGGTGGTCACGCTGGACCGGCCGGAGAAGCGCAACGCCATCGACACCGACCTGATCGCGGCGCTGCACGAGGTCTGCGCCGAGTTGGAGGCACACCCCCGGATGCTGCTGCTGACCGGCGGCACCGACGGGATCTTCGCCGGCGGGGCGGACATCGCCCAGTTGCGGGAGCGCGGCCGGCTGGACGCACTGGCCGCGATCAACTCGGCGGCCTTCGCCCGGATCCGGGCGTTGCCGATGCCGACCGTGGCGGCGATCGACGGCCCGGCGCTGGGCGGCGGCGCCGAACTGGCGTACGCCTGTGATCTTCGGGTCTGCTCGGCGCGGGCGGTGTTCGGCCAGCCGGAGGTGCGGCTCGGCATCCTGGCCGGTGCCGGCGCCACGCACCGGCTGCCGGCGCTCGTGGGTGAGGCGCTGGCCAAGGAACTGCTGTTCACCGGCCGGCGGGTGGACGCGGCGGAGGCGCTGCGGATCGGCCTGGTGAACCGGGTGGTGGCCACGCCCGACGAGTTGCTGCCGACGGCCCACGGCCTGATCGACGAGATGGCCAAGGGCTCGGCGTTGGCGCTGCGCCTGACCAAGCTCGCCGTGGACGCCCCGACCGCCGCGCATCCGCAGCTGGATCTGGTCAGCCAGGCGGTGCTCTTCGCCGACGAGGAGAAGCACCGCCGGATGACGGAGTTCCTGGACCGGCGACGCGGGCGCTGAGCCGCCCGGAAACGGCGACGGCCGCACCGTGTCGCGGTGCGGCCGTCGATGCCGACCGGCTCAGGAGGAGGTGAGCGCCGCCAGCGGTACGTCGGCGTCGGCGAGTGCCCGGATCACCGCGGCGGACTCGCTGAAGCCGATGATGAGCACCGCGTCGGCCCCGAACTGCTTGATCTGCTTGGCGCCCTCACCGAAGTTGATCGGAGCGGCCTCGGCGTCCTCCCCGGGCTCGTACCCGAGCAGCTTCACCCTGTCGCCACCGAAGCCGGCCCGCTCCAGCTCGGCCCGGACGACCTCCTGGAGCCCCTTGCCGTACGAGTCCGCACGCGCCACGATGGCGATCTTCTGCGGGCCGTCCCGGAGAATCACGTCGGCCAGCGCCCGGCCCTGCAGACTGTCCGGCGGTGCGGTGCGGAAGTAGAGACCCTTGTCGTCGGCCTCGGTCAGATCCGCCGCCGTGTTCGACGGCGAGAACAGGATCAGGCCGGCGTCCACCACGTCGGGCAGCACGGCCGCGGAGATGCCCGAGCCACCGGCACCGATGATCACGTGTACGCCGGCGTCGATGTGGCTGGCCACGGTCGCCTTGGCCACGGTCGGGCTGGTGCCGTCGTCGCCGTCGATCCAGACCACGTCCTCGCCGAGCACCCCACCGGCCGCGTTGATCTCCTTGAGCGCCAGCGCCGCACCGGCCGCGATCGGCGGATTGGCGATAGCCAGGTCACCGGTCTTGGGGAGCAGGCCACCCAGGACCAGCGGGGCGCCGCTGTTCGGGTCGGGGAAGTTGCCGTTCTGCCGCTTCGCCTTCGGTGGCTTCTTCTTGCTCGCCGCCGCCTCGTCACCGGCGCCGACGAACTCCGTCTTGGCGTCGTTGAGCTGTTGACCGTCGAAGTGCAGGGTCGCGTAACTGGCGGTCGCCGGCTCGCCCGCTTCCGTGAAGCCGGCCCGGGTGATCGACACGCTGCGGTACTCGATGTCGGTGCCCTGGCGGGCCAGTCGCAGGCACTGGCTCGCGGTGGTGCAGCTGGTGCCGTTGTTCGTGACGCCCACGATCTGCTTGGCGATGTCCGCGGGGTCGGTCGACCCGGCGAGCTGTGCCGCCAGTGCGCTGATCAGCACCGCGTCGTACGCCTCGGCGGAGTAGAGGTAGTCGGTCAACTTCGGGTCCACGGACCGTAGCCGGTTCTTGAAGTTGTCCGGCAGCGGCGTGAGCGGAGTGGTGCCCTTCATCCCGTCGACCAGGCCGGCGCGATCCTGCAACGCCTCCGGGTAGGAGTTGAGCATGTTGCCGTCCGTGCCGTAGAGGCGCACCTGTTGGGTGGTCGCCTCCTCGGGCTGGTCTTCCCCGCAGGCGCTGGTGGCAAGCAGGACCGTGGCGCAGACAGCCAGGATGGCCGTCCGCGAGCCGCGCGACATGTACATGGTCGTCCTTCCTCGGGCGAAGGTCCGCTGCGCAGACTAGCGTGCCGTGACGGGCGGCGGGACCGTGGAGGCCGGTCTATCCGCAGGTCGCCTCCACCATGTGCGGAGAGTAACCGTGGTGGGTTCCTTGACCGGCACCCGTACTGTGCGGTCCGTGACCGACTCGCCACAGCAGATGTTCGAGGACGCCGCCGCCATTCTCAGCTCGGCCCTCGACGGGGACTCCGACGCGGTGGTGGGAACCTTCGACGCGGTGGTCGACCGGGCCGGTCTGGCCGGTGCGTACGACGTGGCGTGGTGCCTGGCCGCGACGATGGTGGGGGATCCGGTGCCGCCCGGAGCCTGCGCGCTCGATTTTCCCGGCATCGACCAGGCCGGGTACGACGCCCGGTGGGTGGCCCGCTTCGTCAGCGCGTACGCCAACGCCGACCTGGACACCGCCCGGGCGCTGTTCGGCGCGGCGGCCGCCGACGGGTTGCTGCCGGAGTGTCTGCTCACGCTTGCCGGCTCGACCGTGGCGACGCTGCGGCAGCGGGCCGCCTGACCGTCCGCGTCGGTGGTCGCGCCCGGCTCGGCGCTCATGCGGGCGAGTGGATCAGTGTCGCCGCGTACCGGGAGAGCAGTTCGTGCCAGCCGGCGGTCAGCGCCCGCCGGTAGCCCTCGGCGGCGCTGCCGTGCCGGTCGAAGTGCCGATGTGCCACCTCGATGAGGGTGCCGGCCTCGGCGGGGGTGAAGAGCACCTCGACCTCGCTGGCCCGCGCCGGGTCGGGCACCGGTGCGCGATCCGCGCTGATCTGCCAGGTGAACACCAGGCGGCGGGGCGGATCCCAGGTCAGCACGCGCCCCCAGTCGGTGCGGAACCCGTAGGGCCCGACCTCGTAGAGCATCCCGCCGGGACGGGGCTCCATGCCCAGCTCGGCCAGGAGGGTGGGGCCCGACCAGGTGTACTCCATCACCCACCAGTCGGCGAGCCGTCCGGTGAAGACCTCGTACGCCCGGTCGGCGGAGGCGGGGACGAACAGGGTGCTGCGGAGTGCGAACCGTTCAAGTTCCTGCTGGATGTCGGTAGGATCGGCCATCCCCTGTCCCATAGGCCCGGACCATACCGGCTCATGCCCCCGTGCGCAGCTTCCTCCGATGTCTGTCCCGCCTGATGATCGCCGTACTCGTCAACGTCGATTGACCAGGCGCTGTCGATCCGCCACCCCGCCGGGATGGCCGTCCGGAGAGCGGGTATGCGCGGCGGGACGTCGCCGGGCGGTCCGCGACGGTGAGGCGGAGCGGGAACATGACAGACAGCGAAGAGTTCTCGGTGCCCGGTGCGGGACGGCTGGCCGGTCCGGACGGCAGCGACGCGCCGGAGCCGGACGTGCTGCTCGACGTTCCGCAGGTGTCGGTCAACTCGATCAAGCTCTCCGTGGACCGGTTGGACGCCGACCTGTCCCTGCGTGCCCGGCTCGCCGGTCTGCTCCAGCTCGACGCCGGTGTACGCGTACACGTCGAGGGCGTCGAACTCGACATCGACGGCGTGGAGGCGCAGGCCCTGCTGAAGGTGCGCCTGGAGAAGCTGGTGACGATCCTCGACCGCGCGCTGACCACCATCGACCGGAACCCGCAGGTGATCGACGCGCTGGCCCACACCGCGAGCGCGGCCTTGGCGGACGTGACCCGGGTGGCGGACGATGCTGCCGGGGTGGTCGAGCAGGTGGCCTCCGCTGCTGCGCCCGCCGCCGGCCGGACCGTGGTCCGGGCCGAACCCGCTGTCCGGCGGCCTGGCCTGACGACGGACCGGGCCGCACCGGTCACCGCCCGGTCCACCGAGAGGGCGGACCGACCGTCTGGCCGGCTGATCGGCGAGCGGGAAGATCCCACCGGCCCTGCGAAGCCGGCGGCCGGCGGCCCGGGCCCGGCGGCGGAGCGGCCGGGCGGGTCGGGTCCGGCAGCCGGTGGGCCCGGTCCGGCGGCCGGTGGGCCCGGTCCGGCGGCCGGTGGGTCGGGTCCGGCGGCCGGTGGGTCGGGTCCGGCGGCCGGTGGGTCGGGTCCGGCGGCGGTGCGGCCGGGCGGGTCGGGTCCGGCGGCCGGCGGTTCGGGTCCGGGAGCTGGGCAACCAGGTGGTGCGACCGACGACCTGGGGCAGCAGGTGGGTGCCATCGGTGCGGTCGCCGACCGGGCACCCGGCCGCGAACGGGACAACCAGGCGCAGATCCAGAGTCAAGGCCGGGAGGACGATCAGGACCGGGACCGGGACCAGAGCCGAAGCCGGGAGGACGATCAGGCCCGAGACCGGGACCCGAGCCAGGGTCGCCAGACGGAGCAGCCCGAGGACCGGGATTCGAGTCGAGGCCGGGACGTGGGCCGGGGAACGGGACCGGAGGAAGCGGCCGACCGGCATGATGGCCGGGGCCGCGAAAGGGCTGCCTCGTCGGAGCACGGCCCGTCCGGCGACGACGAGACGTCCAGCACTCGGCAGTTGGCCGAGCAGGCGGGGGAGACGCTCCTACATGCCGCGCGCAGCGTGTGGGAAGCGATCCAGAGCGGCATGGCGCAGCGCCGACAGCAGGACCGGTGAGCCGGTCGGAGTCAGCTGGCCCGACCAACCGCCACCGCACGAGATCCCGCAACTCGCGCTCTCCCCCCGCTCCGGAGGCCGCGACTTGCCGCAATCCGTTGCGCCTGACCGGCAGGAGGTCGACCGTCAGCCGGCGAGCCGTCCCAGCCCGGGCAGGAAGCGGCCGACGCGTCCCGCGTAGCGGCGGTAGGCGTCACCGTGGGTGGCCATCAGGTACGGCTCCTCCACCGCACGGACCTGTACCTGCAGCGCCACGATCAGGACGCCCAGGGCGGCGAGTGCCGCGGCGTTGGGCACCATGAGGGTGAGGCCGAGCATGGTCACGGCCATGGCGGTGAAGATCGGATTGCGGGCGTACGCGAACGCCCCTCCGGTCACCAGTTCGGTGCGTTCGTGCGGGTCGACTCCGATGCGCCACGAGGCACCCATGGCGAGTTGGGCGGCGAGTGTCGCGCCGATGCCGACGGCGGTGACGACGAAGCCGGCCACGTGCAACGGTCGGTGATCCAGACCGGGCAGCGGAGGCAGGCCGGCGAGGGCGGCGGCCGGGCCGGCGAGGCCGAGCACGAGGGCCGCGACGAACAGCAGCTTGGCCCACCACCGGAGCCGGCCGACCGGGCCGGCGTCGAGTCGCAGGCCGGTGTCTCCGGTGCGCCGCCACTGGGCGAACGTGCGCCAACCGAACGCGAGCAGCAGCCCGATCAGGTAGAGCAGAAGCGCGAGCCAGGCCATGGCGTCACACCTCCCGGTCGGTGCAGCAGTTGTCGGCACAGTCCGAGGTCCGCCCGTCGGTCTCGGCGATCCCAACCGGTCCGCAGTCGTCGCAGTGCTCGCCGCGCCACGCCTGCACGCCTTCCCTGACCGCGACCCCGGCGATGACGAACGCCGCGAGCGGGTCCGCCCAGGACCAGCCCCACAGGGCGTTGAGGAGCAGGCCGACGAGCAGCACCGCGGACAGGTACGTGCACAGCAACGTCTGGGTGGAGTCGGCGATGACCGTGGCGGAGCCGAGTTCGCGTCCGGTGCGTCGCTTGGCGGCGACGAGCAGCGGCATCACGATCAGCGACGCCACGGCCAGGCCGATCCCGACCGGGCTGGCCTCGGCGTCGGCACCGCCCACCAGCGACCGGAGAGCGTCGACGCTCACCCAGGCGGCCAGAGCGAAGAAGGAGAGGCCGATCAGCCGCAGCGCCAACCGTTCCCGGTCCTCGGGGACCCGGGAGCGGAACTGCCAGATCAGCACCGCCGCGCTGGACACCTCGACGAACGAGTCCAGACCGAAGCCGACAAGCGCGGCGGAGGAGGCCGCCGCTCCGGCGGCGATGGCGACCAGGCCCTCCAGGAGGTTGTAGCCGGCGGTGGCGTAGGCGAGCCACAGACTGCGCCGGGACAGCACCGCCCGCCGTCGCGGCGTGACGGCCGACGTGCTCACGCCCGCGCCTCTGCCGGGTCGCCGTACACGGGGCAGAGGGCGACCGCCGCGCCGGTGGCCGCCAGTAGCAGCTCGGCCGAGCGCAGCAGATCCAGCAGCTCGGGTCGGGTCAACCCGTAGAACGACTGGCGGCCCTCGACCCGGTAGTCGACCAGGCCGCAGTCGCGCAGGCAGGCCAGGTGCTTGGAGACCGTCGACTGGGCCATGCCCAACTCGCTGGTCAGGTCCACCACCCGCGCCTCGCCGGCCGTGAGACGGCGCACGATGGCCAGCCGGGTCGGATCACCGAGGGAACGGAACAGCGCCACGGCCGGGGTCGGTGCGGACGTGCAATCAATCGCCACAGGGCGATGATACCCGGACATGGCGATGTATTCTGCCGGCGGGCGCTATCGCGGGCTTCTTTCCGCGATTTCGGCGAAGGGCAGCGGACAGCAGGGACTGTCGGCGCAGGCGACCAGGTCGTCACAGCCGGCGGAGATGGCGGCGCGCAGGGTGTCGCGGACGACGGTCAGGTCCGCCAACTTCCGCTCGACCTCGGCGAGCTTGCTCCTGGCCCGGGCCCGCAGGCCGCCGTCCGGTCGACGACCGTGCCGGTGGCGGCCGGCGTCCAGCAGATCGGCGACCTCGTCGAGCGTGAAGCCGAGACGCTGCGCCGTCTTGATGACCCGCAGGAGATCGACCGTCTCGGCCGGATAGATCCGGTGCCCACCCGGTGACCGCTGGGGGGCGGCGAGCAGGCCGCGCCGTTCGTAGTAGCGCAGGGTCTGTCGGTTGACGCCGGCCGCGTCGGCCAACTCCCCACTGCGCAGCCCGTACGACGTCATGTCCGCCGCCGTACGGCCGCGACCCGGTCGGCGAGGGCGTCGAGCACGTCGACGTGCCCGGCCGGCACGCGAACGTCCAGGATCAGCGAATCCGGATCGGGCCGGAGCAGATCGAAGAGGAAGAACGAGCAGCACGACGACTCGCGGGCCGCCAGGTCGTGGGCCGTCTGCTCCACCTGTGCCGCGCTGTCCAGCCACAACCGCAGGTGCTGCGCCGACACCCGCTCGGCCGCGCGTACGGCCGCGCCGAAGAACCTGTCGAACTCGGCGAGCCGCAGCGGTCGGTCCGCTGTCGGCAGGGTGCACGCAGCCGGCACCCACGCCGCTCCGATGATGCCCTGGGAACTCATACCTCGACGGTAAGCCGGTACCCAGGTACCGGATGCAAGCTCCGAGGTCGGGCGTTGACACCCAAATGCATGATCGTTCCCGTGACGATGGATGACTCGGACCCGGTACTGACCGCCCTGCGTCTCGTCGGTGCGGTCCTCAGCATTGCCGTGGTCCTGCTCGGCCTGCGGGTCGCGGTGACGCGGCGGTTTCCCGTGGTCTGGACGCGGGCCGCGCGACTGACGGAGCGGCAGCGGTCCCAACCCCTCCGTCGCGGTGGCTGCCTCGCCCTGTGCGGTGCGGGCCTGCTCGTGCAGCAGGTGCCGTTTCTCGCCCCCGTGCCCATCGCGGTCGGACGGATCCTGTTCGCCCTGGCACTGCTGCTGGTCGTGAGTGCGGTGGGCTGGTTCGCCCTGCTCCGGCGCTGAGATCAACCAGCCGAGTGCGCAAAGCAGAACGCCGACCGGCGTTTCCGCTGGTCGGCGTCGCAATAGCCCGGCGAAAGGCTATGTGGCCAGGGGCGGGGTCGAACCGCCGACCTTCCGATTCCAGGCACGAGCGGCACTCGGCTCTGCCACCGACCGCTGACGTAGGGTAGCGGCGGGCCGGGACGGTGCAGCTAAGAGACGTCGAACAGGCGCAGGCCGTCGTACTCCGCGAAGTCGGCGTAGTCCTTGCCGTTGAAGGTCGCCAGCGGAAGCCGGTCGACCAGGCAGCAGGCCGCGATCCAAGAGTCGTTCGTCGGCCGAGGACGCCCCCGATGCTGCGCCCTCGCCTGGAGCTGGCCCCAGGTGGTCGCCACCGCCTCGTCAAAGGGCAGCACCACCACGCCGGATCGCCACTGCGCGAGATCAGCGAGCTTGCGCGGCCCCCAGCTCCGCAGCACGGTCCACTTGGTCAACTCTCCGAGCGTGACGAACGTGATACACGGGGTCTTACCGGCCAGCCGGGCACGAAGCCGGTCATGCAGTCGGCCTCGCAGGATCGCCGACGCGACGTCGGTGTCCAGGACGACCAGGCTCACGCGGCATTGGCCCGCCGAGAGGCGTACAGATCGGCGAGGAAGTCATCCAACTCTTCGTCGGACTCGAACAGATCCGGGCGGGCCAGATCGTCAACGGAGGCGACCGGCCGCACGCCCTGACGGCGGGCCAACTCCTCCGCCGGCACATGCTCCGCGGTCGGCCACTCGGACATCCGCTCGGCGTTGCTCGACATCACGACCCACCTCCTCCAACACACACCGTTGCCCATTGTCTCACGGTCAGCACCGGCACCACCGTCACTCGGCCGCGCGGAGAGCCGGAGACACGGCCGAGCCGTCCTGGCCCGGCAGCCCGGGGGTAAGCCACGTCCGCCGGACAACCACGCGGCCGTGCCGGCCACGTGGGCCGGTAACGTGTCCCAGCCGGTCAACAGCGGTCATGATCCGGCACACCCCCGCTGACCACGCGATCCGGGCAGATGGTCGACCTTGTGGCTGTCGACCGGAGTCAGACGGGGTAGTCGGTCCGATGGACGTAGGTGAGCTGGCCCGGCTCGACGCCCCAACTGATGAGCAGCTCTTTCAGGTCGTTCTCGTCCTGAGCCTGCGCGGTCCGCAGGTCGGTCATGCCGTCACCTGGCCCGATGCACCAGTCGTTGTCAATGTGGCTGGCGTCGAACTCGCGGTGAAACAGGTTGAAGGCCTGCTTGTCACCGGCGGGGGCGGAGGGCCGGATCGGGTGGATGGCGACCCAGGCCCGTCGTCCAGGCGCGGAGGCGGGGACCTCAGCGACGAGTTGCTGCCCGCGCCGGAGCGCGGTGCGGAGCGGGATCGGCCATCCTTCGGTCACGCGACGATTGAACCATCGGTTGATTCCTGGAAGGCAGCCTGATCTCGCAGCACCGGCCGCGCGATCCACGTGCGATAGGAGGCCGCAACTGGGGGATTCCGGTGGCAACGAGAGCCAGACCGGGCCGCCGGCCTTCTGGGGCGCAAAGCAGAACGCCGACCGGCGTTTCCGCTGGTCGGCGTCGCAATAGCCCGGCGAAAGGCTATGTGGCCAGGGGCGGGGTCGAACCGCCGACCTTCCGATTTTCAGTCGGACGCTCGTACCAACTGAGCTACCTGGCCGTGGTGCTCGGGTCATGCTACCCAACCTGCGGGATCGCCGCTGGGGCGGGTCACATGCCCCGATACGCAGAACGCCGCGCTAGCTGCGCGGCGTCAGCGCTTGCGGTCCTGACGGGACTTGAACCCGCGACCTCCGCCTTGACAGGGCGGCGAGCACTCCAACTGCTCCACAGGACCTTGCTGGTGTTGCCTCCGGCCTGAGCCGAACCGTGCCCCCAACGGGATTCGAACCCGTGCTACCGCCTTGAAAGGGCGGCGTCCTGGGCCGCTAGACGATGAGGGCGGCCCCGCCATCATTGCACACTCGCAACGTTGAACGGACTTGCTCCCATCCGGCCCCGCCGGAGGCTTCGAAAGCATACGTGATGGCGTACCGGTCGACCAAACCGGTATGGCGGCAGCCACAACGGCACCGAAAACACCAGCTCAGAGTCGGTCTAGGTGAGCCTGGCGACGCCGTGCTCACGCTTCAGACCGGCGATCACCCTGGCGCAGGCCGCGAGGGTGGCCGCCCGGTTGCCGCCCCCGTCGTGCAGCAGGACCACGGCTCCCGGGCGGGCCGAGCGCTTCACCCGCTTCTCGATGGTGGCCGCCGTCGGCTTGGCCCAGTCCTGCGGGTCGACGGTCCAGTGCAGCGAGCGCATGTCGAGCTGCTTGGCGACCTTCACCACCTCGGCGGTCCACCGGCCACCGGGCTGACGGTAGAACGGCACCTTCGCCTTCGGCGCCGCCCGCCTGATCTCCCGGTTGGTGCGCACCAGGTCGGCGCGGATCTCGGCGACCGGCCGCCGGGCCAGGTCGAGATCGTGGTTCCAGCTGTGGTTGCAGAGCTGATGCCCCTCCCGGACGATCCGCCGCAGCAGGCCCGGATGCTTGCGGACCTGGGTACCCACCACGCAGAAGGTGGCGGTCACCTTGGCTGCCTTGAGGCGGTCGAGCACCTTCGGAGTCCAGGCCGGATCCGGGCCGTCGTCGAAGGTGAGGGCCACCTTGGCGGTGCCGGTGGTGCGGACCAGGCCGGCCGGCAGTTTCGCCGGCAGCGGCCGTAGCCGCGGCTTGGGCGGCACGGCGCGGGTCGGTGACGGAGCAGGCTCCGGCGGCAGGGCGGCCGAGGGTGGCGGGCTGGACGGGGCGGTGGCCGCCGGCGTGCCGCCACCGTCGCCGCAACCGGCGACGAGCAGGACGACCAGGCCGGTGAGGCAGGCCAGCAGGGCACGGTGACGCATCGTTCGCTCCCGAGAGGGGTTCGGGGTACGCGGACGCCCCGACGCTAGTTCACCCGATTCGAGTGGGCCGACGCCGGGTCAGGACGCGTGCGCCCTGGGTTGCGGGCCGAGCCGCCAAAGGCCGAGCGGTCAGGAGGCGGCCGGGCGGTCGAGCGAGTCGTGCACGGCGACGGTGAGGGCGACCGCCTCGGTCAGGTCGCTCGGGCGTACCACGCCGACCGGCAGGCTCCGGGCCGGCCAGCCCGGGCCGGCCGCGAGCACCAGCAGCGGCCGGCCCGGCGCGGTCAGCAGGGCGGTGAGTTGCGCCGGGTCGGCGGTGGCCCGAGTCTGTGACCAGAGCACCACGGCGGCCGGACCGGTCCGGCCGACGGCGGCGAGCAGCGCGGTCACCGGTACCCGGGAACCGAGCATCCGGTAGCCGACGCCGGCCTCGGCCAACGCTGCGGCGAGCGCCTCCAGTGGCAGGCTGTGCTGTTCCTCGTCGGCGCAGGCGAGCAGGACGCGCGGTGGCCCGGACGCGGGGCTGGCGGACGCCACCGCACCCAACGCCGCCGAGACACAGCGGGACACCAGGTGCTCGACGTCGATCACGTCGCCGGTGGCGGCGTGCCGCTCGCCGAGACCGACGAGCAGGGGGCGCAGCAGCCGGTCCCAGGTCGTGACCACGCCGTCGGCGGCGATCGCGCGGGAGATCGTTTCACCGATGGCCGCGGCGTCCAGCCGCATCGCGGCGCGGGCCAACCCCCGAACCGCTGGCCCGGCCCGGCCGACCGGAATGGTCGAACCGCCGCCGTCGCGTCGTCTGAGCACGGCACGGGAGGCACCGACAGCCGCGAGGGTGTCCGGCGCCTGACGGGCCCACCGGGCCGCCTCGGCGGGGCTGACTCCTTCGGCGGTGAGTCGCCGCATCACCTCGAGGCGGGCCAGGTCGGCCGGGGTGTAACGCCGGTGGTGGCCGGGGATGTGCTGGCTGGGTCCGAGGCCGTACCGCTGGTGCCAGGTACGCAGTGTGGTCACCGCGACCCCCAAACGTTGGGCGACCACGCCCGCGCTCAGCGCCTCATCGGCCACCTGACCGCTCCGGCGCGTCGTCGGCCGGCTGCCCGGGCGGTTGTGCGGGCTGCCGCAGCCGATCCAGCACGCCTCCCAGCCACGGCGCGTAGGCGTCGGGGTCACGGTGCAGCGCGGCGGCGAGCTCGGTCGGCTCCACCCAGCGCAGCTCCGAAACCTCGGCCGGCTCCGTGCGTAACGGCCCGTCGGGGTGGAACTCGCCGCGCAGCACGTGGTCGTACTCGACCTCGACCCGCCCGGTGGCCGGATCCTCCGCCCGGTAGACGTAGACGCCGATCTCGCGCAGCGGCACCGGCCCGGCGCCCAGTTCCTCCAACAGTCTGCGGTTGGCGGCCTCGGCCAGCGCCTCCCCCGGCTGCGGATGACCGCAGCAGGAGTTCGCCCAGCGCAACGGGAAGCGGGTCTTCGTCGCGGCGCGCCGCTGGAGCAGCAGCCGGCCGTCCGGTGCCACGAGCATCACGGAGAACGCCCGGTGCAGCTGACCGGGCGGCTGGTGGGCGACGGCCACCGTGGTCTCCCCGACGGGCTGACCGGTGTGGTCGACCAGTTCGACGAGGTGGCTTTCCCGGGACTGCGGCATCAGCGCCACCCTCCGTCGGTCAACTCGGAGTCCGACACCGCCTCGCTCCGCGTGCTCACCGGGGCTCTCCGGTGATCCGGGCGGCGGCGAGCTTGCCGGAGATCAGCACCATGGGTACGCCGACACCGGGCTGGGTACCCGAGCCGACGAACACCACGTTGGACAGCGAGCGGTGCAGGTTCGACGGTCGGAACGGGCCGGTCTGGAACAGGGTGTGCGCGGAGGCGAACGGCGTACCGGCGGCCATGCCCTGCTCGGCCCACTCCGCCGGGGTGATCGCCCGCAACACCTCGACACCCGCCCCGAAGTCGACGTATCCGCGCTCCTCCAGGGTGGCGATGAGCTGATCGGTGTAGCGGGCGGTGAGGTCGCCGCGCCAATCGAAGGGCGCCCGGTCGAGGTTCGGCACCGGAGCCAGCACGTAGTAGGTGTGCCGGCCGGCGGGTGCCACCGCCGGGTCCGTCCGGCTCGGGTTGGTGACCAGCAGGGACGGGTCGGACATCAGGTGGCCGCGTCGGATGACCTCGTCGAAGGTGCCCTGCCAGGCCCGCCCGAAGTGGATGTTGTGGTGGGCGATCCGTCGGTAGCCCTGGGTCGAACCCACGTGCAGCACGACGCACGAGGGCGAGTAGGTGAGCCGGCGCTGCCGGGCCGGCGGCAGCAGGTCGCGGTAGGCCACCGGTAGGTCGGGGTTGAGCACCACGGCGTCGGCGGGGACGAACTCCCCGTCGGCGGTCACCACCCCGGTGGCCCGGCCGTTCGCGGTCTCCACCCGGGTCACCGTGGTGCCGTACCGGATGCGCACGCCGTGCTTCTCGGCGGCGCCGGCCAGGCCCCGGGAGACCGCGTGGATGCCGCCGCGCGGGAAGAAGACCCCGGCCACCGAGTCGAGGTACGCGATGACCGCGTAGATGGCGAGTGCGTCGTGCGGAGCGAGACCGGCGTACATCGCCTGGAAGGAGAAGATCCGTCGGGTACGCGGATCCCGGAAGAACTGGTTGATCTTCGTTTGCAGCCGCCGGAAGGCGCCGGTGGCGACGAGCTTGAGCAGGTTGCCGGTGAGCAGGTCGGTCGGCGCGTCGAGATTGCGTTCGATGAAGTCGGCCCGTTCCAGTCGCCACAGGTTCCGGGCGAAGTCGACGAACCGCAGGTAGCCGTCGGCTTCCCGGGGTCCACAGACCCGGGAGATCTCCGCCGCCATCGCGGTGGTGTCGGTGAGCACGTCGAGCGTGGAACCGTCCGGATAGTAGGCACGGTAGGCCGGGTCCAGCGGCACCAGGTCGAGCCAGTCGGTCAGCTCCTCACCGACCGCGGCCAGCGCCTCGGCGATGAGGTCGGGCATGGTGAGCACCGTGGGGCCGGTGTCGAACTCGTAGCCGTCGACGCTGAGCCGACCGGCCCGTCCCCCCGGCACCGGCTCGCGTTCGAGCACTGTCACCTGGCGTCCGCTGCCCGCCAGATGCAGCGCGCAGGCCAACCCGCCGAGCCCGGCCCCGACAACCACCACCCGATCAGTACGCCCGTCAACGGTCCGCACCGGCGACCACCTCTCTGTGCACGGAGCCCATCATGCCCGCCGATGGGTGGCGGCGGTCGCGAGGCCGACAAGTGCGGTACGGGCGGTCTCGTCGACGGGGACCGCGTCGAGCGCGGCCAGGGCGTCCTCGACCCGCTCGTCGATCATCCGCTCGATCCGTCGCACGGCGCCGGTGTCGACCACCACCTCGGCGAGCCGGGCGATCTCGGGCCCGTCGGCGCGTCGGCCGGCGCCGTCCAGTGCCCGTAGCTGTGTCGGCGTGGCCAGTTCCCGGGCCAGGACCAACAGCGCCGTCGGTTTGCCGGTACGCAGGTCGTCGCCGGCCGGCTTGCCGGTGGTGGTCGGGTCACCAAAGACGCCGAGGAGGTCGTCGCAGAGCTGAAAGGCCTCGCCCACGGCGAGGCCGTAGCGGGTGTACGCCGCGGCCAGCTCGCTGTTCCCGTCGACGCCGGCCAGGCTGGCGCCGAAGAGCAGCGGCCGCTGCACGGTGTAGCTGGCGGTCTTGTACCGGGCCACCCGGAGCGCCCGGTCCACCGACCAGCTCTGCGGGTCGGTCTCGCCGAGGACGTCGAGGTACTGCCCGGCGACCGTCTCCACCCGCATCCGGTCGTAGCCGCGTCGTAGCTGGAGCAGCCGGTCCGCCGGCAGCTCGGCCAGGGCGAGCAACTGGTCGGCCCAGACCATGCAGAGGTCACCGATGAGTACGGCGACCGCCTCGCCGAAGCGCCCGGAGTCACCGTTGCGGCCCGCCGCGGCGTGCTGGGTGGCGACCGCCACGTGCGCGGTGGGTCGACCGCGTCGGGTGGCGGAGGCGTCCATCACGTCGTCGTGCACCAGCGCGAAGGTGTGCAGCAACTCCAAGGTGGCCAGTGCGGGCAGCACCGGGGTCACCGGCACGTCGCCGCCGACCGCGCCACGCCACCCCCAGTAGGCGAACGTGGGCCGGACCCGTTTTCCGCCGGAGAGGACGCAGTCGCGGGCGGTGGCGGCGAAGCCGCCCATCGCCGGGTCGATCGCGGTGAGCGCGTCCACCTCGGCGGTCAGGAACTCGGCGAGCGTGTTGTCGACGGCGATGACGATGTCGCGCGTGTAGGCGGCCAACACCGCAGCGATCGGGTCGTCTCCACCGACCGGCTGCTCAGGGGCCACGCGAAGGAGGTTACCGGTTGGTCCGTCGCTGGCCATGCCGCTGAGCGTACCCTAGGGTCTCAAGTTGCGTCGATTGGTGCGTCGAATCAGAGGAGGGCCCGGTGGACCTGGATCTCGCCGCTGCCTACGACAGATGCCGTGAGCTGCACAGACGGCACGGCCGCACCTACTATCTCGCCACCCGGCTGCTGCCCGCATGGAAACGGCGGCATGTGCACGCTTTATATGGGTTCACTCGCTACGCCGACGAGATCGTCGACCAGACCGACGCCCTGCCACCGGCCGAGCGTGCGGCCCGGCTGGACGACTGGGGTGGACGGTTCGTCGCCGGGCTGCACGGCGCGCCGGTGAGCGACCCGCTGCTCCCGGCGGTGCTGCACACCATCGCCGTGTTCGACCTCGATCGGGAGGACTTCGCCGCGTTCCTCAAGAGCATGGCGATGGACCTGACCGTCACCTCGTACCGCACCTACGAGCACCTGCTGGACTACATGGAGGGTTCGGCCGCGGTCATCGGCACGATGATGCTGCCCATCCTGGGCAGCTCCGATCCGGTGGCGGCCCGCGAGCCCGCCCGCCAGCTCGGCTTCGCCTTCCAGCTGACCAACTTCATCCGGGACGTCGGCGAGGACCTGGCCCGGGGGCGGACCTACCTGCCCGACGAGGACCTGGCCGCCTTCGGCGTGACGCGGGACGACCTGGCCGCCTGCGCCGCCGCCGGGCGGGCCAGCGAGCCGGTCCGCGAACTCATCCGGTACGAGGTGACCCGCGCCCAGGCGCACTACCTCGCCGCCGCGCCGGGCGTGGTCCTGCTCGACGGCGCCTCGCAGGCCTGCATCCGTACCGCCTACCTGCTCTACGGCGGCATCCTCGACGAGGTGGCCGCCCAGGACTACGACGTGTTCGCCCGCCGCGCCACGGTCCCGCAGCGGCGTCGGCTGGGCGTGGCCACCCGCGCCCTGCTCTCACCGGCCGGCAGCCCGGTCGCCGTGCCCGGTCCGCCGCCGCGGTGAGCGACCGTACCGCCGTCGTGCTGTTCACCCGCGACCTGCGGGTGCACGACCACCCGGCCCTGGCGACCAGCTGCGCCGCCTTCGACCGCGTGGTCCCGCTGTACGTGCTGGACCCCGCGCTCGCCGAACTGTCGCCGAACCGCACCCGCTTCCTGCACCAGAGCCTCGCCGCGCTCCGCGAGGCGCTGCGCGGGCTCGGCGGTGACCTGGTGCTGCGCCACGGTGATCCGGTGGCCGAGACGATCCGGCTGGCCGGCGAGGTGGGTGCCGAGGGCGTCGCGCTCTCCGCGGACGTCTCCCGGTACGCGGCCCGCCGGGCGCGACGCCTGGGCGTCGAGTGCGACCGGCACCGGCTGCGTCTGAGGTTCTTTCCCGGCCTGACGGTGGTCGAGCCGGGAGAGCTGACCCCGGCCAGCGGTGACCACTACCGGGTGTTCAGTCCGTACCACCGGGCGTGGAGCGCTCGGCGGTGGCGGGCGGAACTGTCGGCGCCGACCACCGTGACGTTGCCGGCCGGCGTGCCGGTCGGGCGCCTCCCGGCGCTGCCGCCGGGAGAGTCGCCGGACGCGGTCGCCGGCGGGGAGGACGAGGCGCGACGTCGGTTGGCGCGGTGGCGGCCCGACGTCGCGCGCTACGGCGACCGCCACGACGACATGGCCGGCGACGCCACCTCCCGGCTCAGTCCGTACCTGCGCTTCGGCTGCCTGTCACCGTTGACCGTGGCCAACGCGATCGACGACCGGGAGTCACCGTTCGTCCGGCAACTCTGCTGGCGGGACTTCTACCACCAGGTGACCGCGGCCTTCCCCGACCTGCCCCGCAAGGCGTACCGGCGGCGGGCGACCGAGCACTGGCGCTACGACGAGCAGGCCCTCACCGCCTGGGCCGAGGGACGCACCGGGCTGCCGGTCGTGGACGCCGGCATGCGTCAGCTACGGGCGCAGGGGTGGCTGCACAACCGCGCCCGCCTCATCACCGCCGGCTACCTGACCAAGACGCTCGGGTTGGACTGGCGGGACGGGCTGGCGGTCTACTTCCGGTGGCTGCTCGACGGTGACATCGCCGACAACTCGGGCAACTGGCAGTGGGTCGCCGGCACCGGCAACGACACCCGGCCGTACCGGGGATTCAACCCGGTCCGGCAGGCCGAGCGGTACGACCCCGACGGGGCGTACGTGCGGCGGTGGGTGCCCGAACTGGCGTCGGTGGCCGGTGGGGCGGTGCACCAGCCGTGGCGACTGCCCGAAGCGTTGCGCCGCACCCTCGACTACCCGCCGCCGCTGGAGCCGCCCGGCGACACCCCGGTCTGGCTGCGTTAGCCGAGCACCTGCTGCCACAGGTAGTACAGCGCGAAACCGGCGAAGAACACGATCGCGATCACCACGAGGCCGGTGGCCACCCGACCGGCGCGCAGCGCGGCCGGCAGCGTGCGCCGGTTGAGCCAGAGCACGAGCGCCGCGACGAGCGGAATGTGCAGGGCCTCGATCGACCCCGCCACGGTGAGCAGCGCCACCGGATCGCCGAAGATCACGAACACCGTGAACGGCAGCACCGCGAGCCAGCCGACGACGGCGACCCGGCCGATGACCAGCGGTCGGGCCCACGGCCGCTGCGTGAGGTGGTCCGGCAGGGCCTTGCGGATGCCGTCGGTGTACAGCCGCTTCCAGCCGTCGATGTTGGTCAGCGTGGCGGTCCAGAAGGCCGAGATGAGGCCCACCACCATCAACCAGAACCCGACACTTCCGAAAACCTCACTGAACAGCGTGGTCAGGTCGCGGGCGACGTCGGACTCCGCGGGCACGATGCCCTCCGGACGCAGCAGTTCCGCACCGAGCACCAGGAAGGCCACCGTGATGATCCCGACGCCCACGACGGCGAACGTCGAGTCGAGCGTCATGGTCCGCAGCCACTGACGTACCCGGGCCACCTGACCGTCGTCCAGGCCGCGCGGGTCGAGCCGGGTCGGCTCCTCCAGCGCGCCGACACCCACACCCTTCGCCGCGACCCAGTACGAGTACCACATCAGCCCGGCGGCACCGTTCGACAGAAATCCCAGCCAGGGCAGGATGTCGGCGACCACGAGATCCTCGGGCACGCTGGGCACCACACCCGATGCGGCCTCGCCGAGGTCGGGGCCGACGAGGACGGCGGCCAGGACCACCCCGACCGCCAGCAGCAGCCCGATGACCCGGGACACCCACTCCACCCCGGTGTAGTGACCGAACAGCACCAGACCAGCCGCCGCCGCGATGACCACCGCCGTCCAGAGTTGGATCGGACCGGGTACGGCCAGGGTGAAGGCGCTGCCAGCGGCGCTCGCGATGCCGGCGATGGCGGCGACACCCACCACCAGCTGCGGTACCAGGATGACCCACAGCGCCCAGCCACGGGGACCGGGCAGCTCCGCCATCCCGCTGAGCAGCCGTCGGCCGGTCACGACGCTGTAGCGCCCGATCTCCCGGGTCACGAAGAGCTTGAGCAGCAGGGCCGCGACCAGCGCCCACAGCAGGGCGTACCCGTACTGGGCGCCGACCCGGGGCGTGAACAGCAGTTCTCCGGTGGCCAGGGCGGCCAGCGCCCAGAGCACGCCGGGGCCGATGTAGCCGAGTTTGGCGCGGCCGGTCGGCGGCTCCGGCACCGTCACCCGTCGTTCGCGGCTGCTGACCAGCGCCTCTTCCATCACCCGTACCCTTCGTCGTCGGTTTCTGCTGTCCTTGGCCCTACCCATGTGGCCCGGCGTCGTACCGGTGGGGCGCGGATCGAGTCGGTCCCGCTCCCGGTCCGCCGACGTTGGCGTGGCCGGGTGGCCGAGGGCTGCCCGGTGCGCGATGCTGGCGGCATGGCGGAGTCGGAACTGGTCGACGTGGTGGTGCTCGGACTCGGAGTCGGCGGGGAGGAGGTGGCCGGTCGGCTGGCGGAGGCCGGGCTCACCGTGGTCGGCGTGGAACGCGACCTGGTCGGCGGGGAGTGTCCCTACTGGGGGTGCGTGCCGAGCAAGATGATGATCCGGGCAGCGAACGCGATCGCCGAGGCCCGCCGGGTCGACGGCCTCGGCGGCACCGCACAGGTCACCCCGGACTGGGCGCCGGTGGCGAAACGGATCCGGACGGAGGCCACCGACAACTGGGACGACCGGGTGGCGGTGCAGCGCTTCACCGACAAGGGCGGGCGCTTCGTACGCGGCAGCGGCCGACTCGACGGGCCGGGTCGGGTGCGGGTCGGTGACCAGGTCTTCCAGGCTCGCCACGGCATCGTGCTGGGTACCGGCACCCGCCCGTCGGTGCCGCCGGTGGACGGGCTGGCGGACACCCCGTACTGGACCAACCGCGAGGCCGTCGAGGTCGAGGAACTGCCCGGCTCGCTGCTGGTGCTGGGCGGCGGCGCGATCGGCCTCGAACTGGCGCAGGTCTTCGCCCGCTTCGGCGTACGGGTCACGGTGGTCGAGGCGCTCGACCGGGTACTGGCCGTCGAGGAGCCGGAGTCGTCCGAGGCGGCGGCCGCCGCGTTGCGGGCCGACGGGGTGGAGATCCACACCGGGGTCAAGGCCGCCCGGGTCGAGCACGGCCTCGGCGGGTTCACCCTGCGCGGCACCGGGGGCGAGGAGTTCACCGCCGAGCGGCTGCTGGTGGTGACCGGCCGCCGCGCCCACCTCGACGAGTTGGGGCTGGACTCGGTCGGCGTCGACCCGGGCGGGCGGTACCTGCCGGTGGACGACCGGCTGCACGTCACCGAGGGAGTCTGGGCGGTCGGCGACGTCACCGGCGAGGGTGCCTTCACCCACGTCGCCATGTACCAGGCGTCCATCGTGGTCGCCGACGTGCTCGACCACGCGCGACGGTCGCGGGGTGGCGCGGACCCGAGCGGTACGGCCAGCGTGGTCGGCGGCGCGGTCGGCGTGGCCAGTTCGCTGGCCGCCACCGGATCGAGCGGTTCGGCGGGTTCGGTGCCCCGCGCCGACTACCGGGCGTTGCCCCGGGTCACCTTCACCGATCCGGAGATCGGCGCGGTCGGTCTCACCGAGCAGCAGGCCCGCGACCGCGGCATCAACGTGCAGGTCGGCTTCACCCGGCTGGCGTCGTCGGCCCGGGGCTGGATCCACGAGACCGACCAGGACGGCTTCATCAAGCTCGTCGCGGACGCCGACCAGGGGGTGTTGATCGGGGCGACCTCGGCCGGCCCCGCGGGTGGCGAGGTGCTCTCCGGTCTGGTGGTGGCGGTGCACGCGGCAGTCCCGCTGAGCCAGCTCCGGCACATGATCTACGCGTACCCGACCTTCCACCGGGCGATCTCCGACGCGTTGCGCAATCTCGGACAGTGACCGGATAGCATCCGTCATCCTGCGACAGGTGACTGTTCTTTTCTTGCAGTTAGCCGGCGTACTATTGCGGCCGTGACGAAACGACTGACCGAGGTCGCCCGCAAGGCAGGCGTCAGCGAAGCCACCGTGAGCCGGGTGCTCAACGGCCGCGATGGCGTGGCCGAAGCGACCCGGACGGCGGTGCTGACCGCCCTGGACGTGCTCGGTTACGAGCGACCGAGCAAGCTGCGCGGTGAACGTGCCCGACTGGTCGGGCTGGTGTTGCCCGAGTTGCAGAATCCGATCTTCCCGGCGCTGGCCGAGGTGGTCACCGGCTCGTTGGCGCAGCGCGGTTTCACCCCGGCCCTGTGCGCCCGCACCATCGGCGGCGTTTCCGAGGCGGCGTACGTCGAGATGCTGCTGGACCACCAGGTTTCCGGCGTGATCTTCGCTGGCGGGTCGTACGCGCTGGCCGACGCGTCGCACGAGCACTACCGACGGCTGACCGACCGAGGGCTGCCGGTGGTGCTGGTCAACGCGGGTGTGGACGAACTCGGCTTCCCCCGGGTGTCCACCGATGACGCGGTGGCGGTCGAGCAGGCGTACGGCCACCTGCGCTCGCTGGGGCACGAACGGATCGGCCTGGTGCTGGGGCCCGAGGACCACGTGCCGTCGCGGCGGAAACTGACGGCGATGGGCCGGGTCGCCGGCTGGGACGCGGGGACCGAGTGGGTCGAGCGTTCCAGCTTTTCGATGGAAGGGGCCCGGGTCGCGGCGACCAAACTGGTCGATCGGGGAGTCAGCGGGATCATCTGTGCCAGTGACGTGTTGGCCTTGGGCGCCATCCGCGCGGTGCGCCGGCTCGGCCGTTCGGTGCCCGACGACGTCTCGGTGGTCGGCTACGACGACTCGGCGTTCATGACCTGCACCGATCCGCCGCTGACCACCGTCCGGCAGCCGATCGAGACGATGGGGCAGGCGGCCGTGGACCTGCTGGTCACTCAGATCGAGGGCGGCGGTGTGCTCACCGACGAGTTGCTCTTCGAGCCCGAACTTGTGGTGCGCGGCTCGACGGCGCCCACGCCACGCCGCTGACTCCACCGGCACCGATCCGGCACCGCCCCGCCGTTGTGGAGCCGCGGGCCGCTCCGCTCCGCCCCCGCTGAACCCGACGCTCTCGGCCGCCGACCGCTATCCGCGGTCGGCGGCCTTTTCCGTCGTTGCCGCGCCCTGCGTGACGTCGTCTCGGTCCCACGACATCTGCCATCGCGGTCGCCCTCTGGCAGAAGACAGTCACTTAATTTCAAGAGTTAATTCAAACCTTGCTGCATCGAGTCGCCGACGCTACAGTGACTCCACTCACACCTGGCCGCCGGTAGGTAACGGAGGGTCAGAGGCGCAGCGCGGACACCGATCACCAGCAGGTCTCGCGGCGTGGGACACCAACCGCCGATCACCGACTTCACCTAGACACCCGTTCCCGAAGGGATGGACAGATGTCCGTACCGCAGTACCGGAAGGCAGCTGCGTTGACGCTCGTGGCCGGTCTGGGGCTCGGCCTCGCGGCCTGCTCCACCAAGAGCGGCGACACCAGCGGCGACGCGAGCGGCAAGGTCACCATCACCGTCGACTGCCAGCCGGTCGGCGCCCAGAAAGAACTGCTGCAGAACTGGAACGCCGACGTCGCCGAGTTCCAGCGGCAGAACCCCGACATCGTGGTCAAGAGCGTGAGCGTCGGCGAGCAGTGCAACAACCCGCCGGACTTCACCGCCCGGCTGGCCGGCGGCACCGTGACCGACGTGTTCTACGGGTACATGACCGACCTGCAGCAGGTGCTCGACTCCGGCCAGGCGATGGACATCACCGAGTACGCCACCACGGACACCATCCCCACCTGGGACAGCGTCGACCCGGCGCTGAAGGAGGTCTTCACCGACGACGGGAAGCTCTACGCCGTACCGGTGAAGAACTACTCCATGGGCCTGGTCTACAACAAGGTGCTGTTCCAACGGGCCGGTCTCGACGTGAACAACCCGCCGAAGACCTGGGCCGAGGTCCGAGACGCCGCCAAGAAGATCTCCGCGCTCGGCGACGGCATCGCCGGCTACGCCGAATACAGCGCCGGCAACACCGGCGGCTGGCACTTCACCGCCCTGCTCTACTCGCAGGGCGGCCAGGTGCTGACCGCCGACGGCAGCAGGGCCGACTTCAACAACGCCCTGGGCCGGCAGGTTCTCCAGAACCTCAAGGACATGCGCTACGGCGATGACAGCATGGGCGACCGTCAGCTGCTCCAGTGGGGCGACCTGCTGACCAACGCGGGCGCCGGCAAGGTCGGCATGTTCATCGGCGCGCCGGACGCCACCCAGGCGATCGTCAGCCAGTTCCAGGGCAGGTTCGAGGACTGGGCGATGGGGCCGCTGCCCGGCCAGGACGGCCCGGCCAAGAGCACGCTCGGTGGCGGCGAGGGCTACTTCTTCAAGAAGGACCTCACCCCGGAGCAAGTCCGCGCCGGTCTCAAGTGGATCGCGTACCAGAAGCTCACGCCCGGCAAGGGTCAACTCGACTACGTCCGGGCCAAGCCACAGAACTACCCGGTCGGTCTGCCGCAGCCGCTGCTGTTCACCAACGGCAGCCAGGCGCAGCAGCAGGAGCTGGAGCTGCGCAAGGCCAACGCGAACGTGGACACCGCGAACTTCGCGAACTTCGAGGCCAACCCGGTCCCGATCAAGGGTGAACCGCGCAACGCGCAGGCGATCTACGCGGTGCTGGACGCGGTGATGTCCGGCGTGCTGACCAACCCGAACGCCAACATCGACACGTTGCTCAGGACCGCCGAGGAGAAGGTCAACAAGCTCCTCGCCGCCGAGAGCTGAGTACCGGGGCGGGGGCCTCCGGCCCCCGCCCCGGATCGCACCCGTCGTCCGGTCATCCACCCACGGGAGTCGTCTTGACGATCACCACCGCCCCCGGGGCGGTCAGAGCAGCGGATCGCCCCGGAACACCGCCTCCGGCCCGGGCAAGGCGGACCAGCCTCGGCCGCACGGTACGCGACCAGCTCACCGGGCACGCGTTCCTGATCGGTGCGGTGCTCTGCTTCGCGGTCTTCTCCTGGTACCCGATGGTGCGCGGCGTCGTGATGAGCTTCCAGCGCACCCGGCGCGGCGAAACCACCTGGGTCGGCTGGGACAACTACCTCCGGATCCTCGACGACCCCAGCTTCTGGACCGCCTGGCAGAACACCTTCTACTTCACCGGCCTCGCGCTCGTCCTCGGGTACGCGGTGCCGTTCTTCGTGGCGATCCTGCTCAACGAGTTCCGCCATGCCCGTGGGTACCTCCGGATCCTGGTCTACCTGCCGGTGATGCTGCCGCCCGCCTCGGCGCTGTTCCTGTTCAAGTTCTACGCGTACGACCCCAGCGACGCGGGGCTGTTCAACGCGATCCTCAAGGGTTTCGGCCTGCCCACGTCGCAGTGGATGCAGTCGCCGGAGATGACGATGCCGGCGATGGTGATCGCGTCGACCTGGATGAACATGGGCAGCGCTGTGCTGATCTACCTGGCCGCGTTGCAGAACATCCCGGGCGAGCTGTACGAGGCGGCCGAGCTGGACGGGGCCGGGATCTGGCGGCGGATCATGCACGTCACCATTCCGCAGACCCGGCTGATTCTCGCGCTGCTGGCGATGCTCCAGATCGTCGCCACCATGCAGCTCTTCATCGAGCCGCTGATCCTCGCCAACGGCGCGGGCGCGGAGGACTCAGCGACCTCGGTCGCATACCTCATCTACCAACACGGGTTCTTCCAGAACGATCTCAACGGCGCGGCGGCACTCGGAGTGATCATGCTGGTGGTGCTGGCCGGGTTCTCCGCCGTCTACCTGCGGCTCACCGCGAGACAGGACTAGGAGGAGACCACCCATGGCATCGGACACCGGGACCCGGACCCTCATCTCACGGGCCCAGCTTCGGCGCGGTCGCGGACGGGCCGCCTACTGGATGCTGCTCGCCGTCGTGGTCGTCGGGTTCACGCTCGTCTTCCTCGGGCCGCTCTACTGGATGGTCACCGGAGCCCTCAAGTCCGGCCAGGAGATCGCCCAGACCCCACCGTCGCTGTTCCCGCAGGATCCACAGTGGCAGAACTACGCCGACGCCTGGCACAACCTGGCGCTGGCCAAGCTGCTGTTCAACACCTTCTACTACGCGACCGGTGCGGTGCTGTTCCAACTGGTCTTCGACACCGCCGCGGCGTACGCCCTGTCGAAGCTGCGCCCGGTCCTCGGCAACGTGATCCTCGGCATGATGCTGGCCACGCTGATGATCCCGGCGATGGTCCTCATCGTCCCGCAGTACGTGACCGTGATCGACCTGCCGATCCTGCACATCAACCTGCTCGACTCGCCGTTCGCGATCTGGCTTCCCCTGGTCGCCAACGCGTTCAACATCTTCCTGCTGAAGCGGTTCTTCGACTCGATTCCGGAGGATCTGATGGCGGCCGCCCTGATGGACGGGGCGACCCCACTGCGCACGCTCTGGTCGATCGTGCTGCCGATGTCTCGGCCCATCCTCGGCGTTGTCTCGATCTTCGCGGTGACCGCGGTCTGGAAGGACTTCCTCTGGCCGAAGCTGGTCATGCCGTCTCCCGAGACCCGCACGGTAAGCGTGGGGATCTACGCCTTTGCCGGCGGTACGCCGATGAACGTGGTGATCGCCGCGTCGGTGATCGCCGCGATACCGACCGTCGTCATCTTCCTGGTGTTTCAGCGAAACATCATGTCCGGCCTCACCACGGGCGGTCTCAAGGGATGACCGCCGAGCTCAGAAAGCAGGTGCGCGTGTCCGCAGCAGCCAGTGGTCCGTGGTGGCGGGGAGCGGTGATCTACCAGGTGTACCCGCGCAGCTTCGCCGACGGAAACGGCGACGGCGTCGGCGACATCGCCGGCATCCGATCACGGCTGAACCACCTGTCGGCGCTCGGCGTCGACGCCATCTGGTTCAGCCCCTGGTACCCCTCCCCGATGGCCGACGCCGGCTACGACGTCGCCGACCATCGCGACATCGACCCCGTCTTCGGCAGCCTGGCCGAGGCGGAGGCGCTGATCGCGGAGGCGCACGCGCTCGGCATCCGGACCATCGTCGACGTGGTGCCGAACCACTGCTCCGCCGCACACCCCTGGTTCCAGGCGGCGTTGGCCGGCGGCCCGGGAGCACCGGAGCGGGAGTTGTTCTGGTTCCGGCCGGGGCGCGGCCCGAACGGCGACCAGCGACCGACCGACTGGGTGGGCGAGTTCGGCGGGCCGACCTGGACCCGGACCACCGACCCGGACGGCACGCCCGGTGACTGGTACCTGCACCTCTTCGCCCCCGAACAGCCGGACCTCAACTGGGACCATCCGCGGGTGCGCGCCGAGTTCGAGGACATCCTGCGGTTCTGGTTCGACCGGGGCGTGGACGGCATCCGGATCGACTCGGCCGGGCTGCTGGTCAAGGACTCGACGCTGCCCGAGATCGTGGCAGATCGGCCGCACCCCTTCCACGACGTCGACGGGGTGCACGAGATATACCGGGACTGGCGGCGGATCGCCGACGCGTATCCGGGGGACCGGGCCCTGATCGGTGAGGTGTGGCTGCCGGACCGCCAGCGGTTCGCCCGCTACCTGCGCCCGGACGAGCTGCATGCCGCGTTCAACTTCGACTTCCTCGGCTGCGCCTGGGACGCCACCGCACTACGCGAGAGCATCGACGGCACGCTGAACGCACACGCGCCGGTCGGTGCCCCCGCCACCTGGGTGCTTGCCAACCACGACGTCACCCGGCAGGTGACCCGCTACGGACGGGCGGACACCAGGTTCAGCTTCGCGGCCAAGCGCGAGGGAATCCCCACCGACCTGGAACTGGGTACCCGTCGTGCCCGCGCCGCAGCGCTGCTGTCGCTCTCGCTGCCCGGCGCCGCCTACGTCTACCAGGGTGAGGAACTGGGGCTGTGGGAGGTCGAGGACATCCCACCCGCACTCCGGCAGGACCCGATGTTCGTCCGCTCCGGTGGCACCGACCCGGGCCGCGACGGGTGCCGGGTGCCGCTGCCGTGGTCGGGGGACGCTTCGCCCTTCGGCTTCAGCCCCGACGACGCGAGCCGCGTGCCGTGGCTGCCCCAACCCGCCGAGTGGAAGGACCGCACGGCCCGGACGCAGACCGGTGACCCGCATTCGATGCTGGAGCTGTACCGGAGGGCGATCGCGTTGCGGCGTACCGAGGCGGCGCTCGGTGACGGGACGCACACCTGGTTGCCGGCACCCGACGGGGTGCTGGCCTTCCGCCGGGAGCCCGGCTTCACCTGCCTGGTCAACCTGTCCGGCGGTGCCGTGCCACTGCCACCGCACACCCACAAGCTGCTGGCCAGCGGCCCGCTCGACGACGACCGGCTACCCCCGGACACCGCCATCTGGCTGCGTACCCCGGGCCGGTCCGGGTGACTCCCGCCGCGCCAGCGCACCACCGACCGAACCACCAGCCCGCGCCGACGAGGAGGTACCCGCACCGCCGTTCCGCCACCACCACGGGGGACCTGGCCACCTGAGAAAGGGAGCGCTGCTCATGGCCGACCACACCGTCCCGCACCAGCCCAGAAACCGGATCAGTGCGACGCTTGCCCTGCTCACCGGCACCACACTGGCCGCCGCCTCGATCTCGGTGATCACACTCACCACCACCGCGACCCCGGCCCGCGCCGCCGGGCTCTCCCCGTTCGACATCGCCGGCCGGGGTGCGACGGTACCGTTCATCGAGCACGAGGCGGAGAACGCGGCGCACAGCGGCACCAGAATCGGTCCGGACCGGCGCTACGGCACGCTGCCATCAGAGGCGAGCGGCCGTGAGGCGGTCACCCTCGACGCGGTCGGGGAGTACGTCGAATTCACCCTCACCGCCCCGGCGAACGCGGTCACGTTCCGCTACAGCATCCCGGACAACGCCGCCGGCACCGGCCGCGACGCCACCATCGACCTGCGGGCGAACGGCACGTTGGTCAAAGCGGTACCGGTCACCTCGAAGTACGGCTGGTACTACGGCGGCTATCCGTTCAACAACAACCCGGGCGACATCAACCCGCACCACTTCTACGACGAAGCCCGGGCCCTGTTCGGCAGCACCTACCCGACGGGCACGAAGATCCGGCTCCAGGTGGCGTCGACCGCCCAGTCGCCGACCTTCACCATCGACCTGGCCGACTTCGAGCTGGTCGCCGCACCGATCACCAAGCCAGGCAACGTCCTCGACGTGGTCACCGACTTCGGTGCCGACCCGACCGGTGCCACCGACTCCACCGCCCGCTTCCAGGCCGCCGTGGACGCCGGCCGGGCGCAAGGCCGTACGGTGTGGATCCCGCCGGGCAGCTTCACCCTCTGGGACCACGTGGTGGTCGACGGGGTGACCCTGCGCGGGGCCGGCCCCTGGTACTCGGTGCTCGGCGGCCGGCACCCCACCGACCGCAAGCGGGCCGCCGGCATCTACGGCAGGTACGTCACCGGTGGCGGCTACCGGGGCGAAATCCGCCCGCACGAGGCCGGCGGCCCCAGCCGCAACGTGCTGCTGCGGGATTTCGCGATCATCGGCGACATCCGGGAACGGGTCGACTCCGACCAGGTCAACGCCATCGGCGGAGCGATGTCCGACTCCGTGGTGGACAACGTCTGGATGCAGCACACCAAGGTCGGTGCCTGGATGGACGGCCCGATGGACAACTTCACCATCCGCAACAGCCGGATCCTCGACCAGACCGCCGACGGGGTGAACCTCCACTGGGGAGTCACCAGCTCCACGGTGACGAACACCTTCGTCCGCAACACCGGCGACGACGCCCTCGCCATGTGGGCGGACACCGTGCCCAACGTCGGCAACTCGTTCACCCGGAACACCATCGGCGTGACCATCCTCGCCAATCACCTGGTCACCTACGGCGGGCGGGACATCCGGATCACCGACAACGTGACCGCCGACTCGGTCACCAACGGCGGTGGCATCCACGTGGCCAACCGCTACACCGGCGTGCACGGCCCGACCGCGGTCGCCGGCACCATCACCGTCGCCCGCAACACGCTGATCCGTAACGGCAACTCCGACTACAACTGGCGCTTCGGTGTCGGCGCGATCTGGTTCTCCGCGTTGAACGAACCGATCCGCGACGCGTCGATCGTGATCAGCGACACCGACATCCTGGACAGCTCCTACGCGGCCCTGCACTGGATCGAGGGCGCGACCAGCGGGATCAGCTTCACCAACGTACGCATCGACGGCGCCGGCACCTACGCCCTCCAGGTGCAGGCGCCGAGTCAGGTTTCCTTCACCGATGTCCGGGCCACCGGCATCGCACAGGCCAATCCGGTGCACAACTGCGTGGGCAGCGGCTTCCAGATCACCCAGGGCGCCGGCAACTCCGGCTGGTACACCTCGACGCCGTACTGCGGTCCGTGGCCGGAGCCGCAGTGGGGCAGCGGCCCGACCAGCCCACCGCCCACCTCGCCGCCGCCCAGCACCCCGCCACCGACCACGCCCCCACCGGCCGACGGGAACCTGGCCCGGGGCCGGCCGGTCGTCGCCTCCAGCCACACGCAGAACTACCTGGCCGGCAACGCGGTGGACGGTGAGTCCGGCAGCTACTGGGAAAGCGCCAACCACGCGTTCCCGCAGACCCTCACCGTGGACCTGGGTAGCGTCCGGCAGGTGGGTCGGGTGGTGCTGAAGCTACCGCCAGCGCCGGCCTGGCAGACCCGTACCCAGACGCTGTCGGTGCTCGGCTCCACCGACGGCAACTCCTGGACCACCCTCGCCGGCACGGCGGGCCGCACCTTCGACCCGACCACCGGCAACACCGTGTCGATCAACCTGCCCGTCGGGGAACGTCGGTTCCTTCGACTGCACGTCACCGCCAACACCGGCTGGCCGGCGGCCCAGGTCGCCGAGTTCGAGGTCCACTCCACCTGACCCGTGGCCGGGCTCCGCGTCGGCGGGGCCCGGCGACGCCGCACCAGAAGCACCACCCCGCAACGCCTCTCCACGTCCCGGAAGAAGGTGTCGATTCCCCATGTCCAGATTCCGCACCCGGTTGACCGCCGTGCTCGTTGCGGTCGGCCTCGCCCTCACCGCCGCCCCCGCACCGCCCGCCGCCGCAGCCAGCGGCCCCAACCTGGCCGCCGGCCGGAGCATGTCCGCCAGCGGTCACAACGACGTCTACGTGGTCACCAACGCCAATGACGGTAACCAGAGCAGCTACTGGGAGAGCCCGAACAACGCCTTCCCACAGTGGATCCAGGTCGACCTCGGCGCCACGATCACCGTCGACCGGCTGGTGCTCAAGCTGCCCGCCGGTTGGGGTACGCGCACCCAGACGCTGACCGTGCAGGGCAGCACCAACGGATCGACGTTCAACACCCTGGTCGGCTCCGCCGGGTACACCTTCAGCCCGGCGGGCAACAACACGGTGACCGTAACCGTCGCCCCGGCCGCCACCCGCCACGTCCGGCTGCTGATCACCGCGAACACCGGCTGGCCCGCCGGACAGCTTGCCGAGTTGGAGGTGTACGGTCCGGCCACCGGCGACACCCAGGCACCGACCGCGCCGACGAACCTGGCGTTCACCGAGCCGGGCAACGGACAGATCCGGTTGACCTGGTCGGCGTCGACCGACAACGTCGGCGTGACCCGGTACGACGTGTACGCCAACGGGTCGCTGCGGGCCAGCGTGTCGGGTACGACCCTGACGTACACGGACACGCAGCCGGCGAGCGCGACGGTGTCGTACCTCGTACGGGCCCGTGACGCCGCCGACAACGTCTCGGCCAGCAGCAACACGGTCACCCGTACCGGCAGCACTCCCGGCGGCACCAACCTCGCCGTCGGCAAGCCGGTCACGGCCTCCTCGATGGTGCACGTCTTCGCCGCCGCCAACGCGGTCGACGACGACGTCACCACCTACTAGGAGGGTGCGCCAGGGGCGTACCCGAGCACCCTGACCGTGGCGCTCGGCGCCAACGCGAGCATCAGCGCGGTGGTGGTGAAGCTCAACCCCGACCCGGCCTGGGGCCCCCGCGCCCAGACCTTCTCGATCCTGGGGCGGGCGCAGTCCGCCTCCGGGTTCAGCACGCTGGCCGGCTCGGCGAGCCACTCGTTCAGCCCGTCGAGCAGCAACACGGTGACCATCCCGGTCTCGGCGACCGCCGCCGACGTCCGGCTCCAGTTCACCGCCAACTCCGGCGCGCCCAACGGACAGGTCGCCGAATTGCAGGTGATCGGCACGCCGGCCCCGAACCCGGACCTCACCGTCACCAGTCTGACCTTCGTCCCGGCCGCACCCGTGGAGACGGACCAGCTGACCCTCACCGCCGCCGTCCGCAACGTTGGCACGGCGGGTTCCGGCGCGAGCACCGTCGACTTCGCGTTGGACGGTACGAAGGTGGGCCAGGCGAACGTCGGCGCCCTGGCGGCGGGTGCCGCGACCAGCGTGTCCACCACCGTGGCGGCCCGCACCGCTGGCAGCTACCAGCTCAGTGCCACTGTCGACCCGGCGAACAGCGTGATCGAGCAGGACGAGTCGAACAACGTCCGGACCGCGGCGGGTCCGCTGGTGGTCAGCCCGGTGGCCAGCGCCGACCTGGTCGCCTCGGCGGTCACCTGGTCACCTGGCACACCGAGCGCGGGTGCCAACGTCAGCTTCGCGGTTACCCTGCGCAACCAGGGCACCATCGCGTCGGCGGGCGGTGCGCACGGCCTCACGCTCACCGTGCTCAACGACGCCGGCACGGTTGTGCGTACCCTCACCGGCTCGTACACCGGCACCATCGGGGCCGGCGCCACGGCCGGTCCGGTGAACCTGGGCAACTGGACGGCCGCCAACGGGCGGCACACCGTCCGGGTGGTGATCGCCGCCGACGCCAACGAGTTGCCGGTGAAGCGGGCCAACAACACAAGCGAGCGACCGCTGTTCGTGGGTCGCGGCGCCAACCTGCCGTACGACATGTACGAGGCCGAGGAGGGCTCGGTCGGCGGCGGGGCGCAGATCGTCGGGCCGAACCGGACCATCGGCGACCTGGCCGGCGAGGCGTCCGGACGCCGGGCGGTCACCCTGAACACCACCGGCGCGTACGTCGAGTGGACCACCAAGGCGTCGGCCAACGCCCTGGTCACCCGCTTCTCCATGCCCGACGCGCCGAACGGCGGCGGGATCAACTCGACATTGAACATCTACGTCAACGGCGTACTGCACAAGCCGATCAGCCTCACCTCGAAGCACATCTGGCTGTACGGCGCGGAGGCCAGCCCGAGCGACTCGCCGAGCGCCGGTCCGCCCCGGCACATCTACGACGAGGCGAACGTGCTGCTGAACTCGACAATCCCGGCGGGCAGCCGGATCCGCTTGCAGAAGGATCCGGCGAACTCCACCACGTACGCCATCGACTTCATCAACCTGGAGCAGGTGACGCCCCGGGCGAACCCGGACCCGGCGCGATACCGGGTGCCGAACGGGTTCAGTCACGCCGACGTGCAGAGTGCGCTCGACGCGGTCCGGATGGACACCACCGGCAACCTGATCGGCGTCTACCTGCCCGCCGGTAGCTACGAGACGGCCCAGAAGTTCCAGGTGTACGGCAAAGCGGTGAAGGTGGTCGGCGCGGGCATGTGGTTCACCCGGTTCCAGACGCCCCCGTCGCAGCAGAACACCGACGCGGGGTTCCGGGTGGAGCCCAGCGCCAGCGGGTCGTCCTTCGAACACCTCGCCTTCTTCGGCAACTACACGGTGCGACAGGACGGGCCGGGCAAGGTCTGGGGTGAGCTGAAGGATGTCGACAACCTCACCCTGGACAACGTCTGGGTCGAGCACACCGTCTGCGCGTACTGGGGGGTGAGCGTCAGCGGGTTGAAGATCACCAACAGCCGGTTCCGCAACACCTTCGCCGACGCGGTGAACCTGACCAACGGCAGCACCAATAACCTGGTCAGCAACTCGGAGGGCCGGTCCAACGGCGACGACGCCTTCGCGCTCTTCTCCGCCACCGACCAGGGTGCCTCCACCGGCAACCACGGCAATGTGTTCGAGAACCTGACCGCGACACTGACCTGGCGGGCTGCCGGGATCGCGGTGTACGGCGGTTACGACAACGTCTTCCGCAACCTCTACATCGCCGATCAACTGACGTACTCGGGCATCACGATCAGCTCGCTGGACTTCGGCTACCCGTTCATCGGGTTCGGGGCCAGCCCACCCACCCGCTTCGAGAACATCTCGTTGATCCGGTCGGGTGGCCACTTCTGGGGCGCGCAGACCTTCCCGGCCATCTGGGTGTTCTCCGCGTCGAAGGAGTTCCGCGGCATCCGCGTCAGTGACGTGGACATCGTGGATCCCACCTACTCGGGCATCATGTTCCAGACCAAGTACACCGGCGGCCAGCCGGAGAATCCGATCACCGACACGGTCTTCAGCAACGTGTCGATCAGCGGCGCACAACGCAGCGGTGACGCCTTCGACGCCAAGTCCGGCTTCGCCATCTGGGCCAACGAGATGCCCGAGCCGGGCCAAGGCCCCGCCGTCGGCTCCGTCACCTTCACCAACCTCCGCCTGAACAACAACCATCAGGACATCCGCAACACCACCTCCACCTTCACCATCACCCGCAACTAACTCGATCCGTGGCGGCCGGCGCCGGCGGTGAAGCGGGCGGCGCCGGCCGCCGCGTCGGTGGCCAGGGAGTGCAGGCCGTAGGCCAGCTCGGTGGCCAGGGCGTCCGGCTCCGGCTGGGCGGCGGTGGCCAGCACCGAGGCGCGGTCGTTGCGCAGGCAGGTCTGTGGATGGCGGGCGATCTCGGCGGCCAGTTGTTCGGCCGCCGCCCGGGACTCGCCCGGGTCGACCAGGCGGTTGACCAACCCCATGGCGTACGCCTCCGCGGCCGGCACCGCACGCCCGGTGAGGATCAAATCCATCGCTCGGCTCTCGCCGATCAGCCGGGGCAGCCGGACCGTTCCGCCGTCGATCAGCGGCACTCCCCACCGGCGACAGAAGACCCCGAGCACGGCGTCCGACTCGGCGATCCGCAGATCGCACCAGAGCGCCAGTTCCAGGCCACCGGCCACCGCGTACCCCGAGATCGCGGCGATCACCGGCTTGCCGAGGACCATCCGGGTCGGACCCATCGGGCCGTCGCCGTCCGGCTCGACCCGGTTGCCGCTCGGCGTACCGATCGCCTTCAGGTCGGCGCCCGCACAGAACGTGCCCCCGGCTCCCCAGAGCACCGCCACCGCCGCCGTCGGATCCGCGTCGAAGGCCCGGAACGCGTCGGCGAGCGCCCGGGCGGTCGGCCCGTCCACCGCGTTGCGGGCCGCCGGCCGGTCCAGGATCACCGTGGTCACCGGCCCGTCCCGTTCCACCCGTACCGTCATCCCGTCAGCATGCCCCGACGTCGCCCGGCTGGCTATTCGTCCCCGACGACCGGTTTGCGGCGGCGTCCGGCGGGAAGTCGTTACCCGTGCGAGCGTTGTTGACGAAAATCGAGCAAGCTTCCGGCCTGGACCGGTTCGGTGATCGGTTGCAGCAGACGGTGCAGGGTGTGCTGCGCCCACAGCGGGTCCGTGACCTGTTGCACGGCGTCTGGCTGGGGCACCCGCTGCACCCGGCGCTGGTGCAGCTGCCGGTTGGCGCGTGGATCAGCGCGGCGGTGCTGGACCTGATGCCCGGCCAGCGCAGGGCGGCGACCACCATGACCGCGGTCGGCACGATCGGCGCCCTGCCGGCGGCGGTGGCCGGGCTCAACGACTGGGCGGGGCTCTCCCGTGACCAGCGTCGGGTCGGCCTGGTGCACGCCGCGTCGAACTCCGTCGGGCTGGCGCTGTACGGTGCCTCGCTGGCCGCGCGCATGTCCGGTCGGCACGGCCTTGGGCGCACTCTCGGCTGGCTCGGGCTCAGCGCCGCCGGTGCCGGGGCGTACCTCGGCGGGCATCTGGCGTACAAGCAGGGTGCCCAGGTGAACGTGAGCGTCTCCGACCTGCACCTGATCAGCGAGGGCTGGCACCCGGTGGCGGAGATGACCAGCCTGCCGCAGCGGGAACTCGTCACCCGCAAGGTCGACGACGTGTCGGTGATTCTGTACCGCCACGGCGACGACGTGACCGTCATGCTGGAGCGTTGCCCCCACCAGAGCGGGCCGCTCGGCGAGGGCGAGGTACGCGAGGTCGACGGGCACGCCTGCGTGGTGTGCCCCTGGCACGGCAGCACCTTCCGACTCAACGGCGGCGAGGTGGTGCACGGCCCCTCCGCGAACGACCAGCAGGTGCTGCCGACCCGGATCGTCGACGGCCGCCTGGAGGCCCGGCTGCCCTGACCCGACATCCGGCTGAACCTTCCGGACACCGTGTCCTGGCTGCGCGCGCCGTGCAGGTTCCGGCAGGTCCGTAGGGGGCGGTGACGCGCTCGTCCGGGTCGACGGTGGCCTGGGCATGATGGGTTCGCGTCGCCTGTCGAGCTGAGTCGTTTGTGCTCTCACCCGGCATGATCCGTTCGTGCTGTCAGCTCGACAGCGCCAGCAACGTCGGTTGCCGGGCGAACGCCGCTGCCCGTCCAGGGCAACGGCCGGAGCCGGGCTGTCCGGCGAGTTCGCGGTCCCCGGCCGGGTGTCGTGGCGGGCGGCGGTGACAGCTTCGCTCAGTCCTTGCGGTGTCGGCCGACGGGCAACTCGCGAGGAGGACTGACCGGCGGCTGGTGGCGGGTGCCGGCACGGGAGACGGCCGGTCGGCGGCGCAGGCCGAGCACCGCACCGATCTGCGCGCCGACGATGCTGGCCACGGCCAGCACGGCGGACACGGCGAGTGGACGGTTCACCCGGTCGGGCTCACCGGCCCGGGACGCGCCCACCGTCACCACCGGCGAGTGACCCTCCGGCGTCTCGCTCCGCGGCGGCTCCGGCTGCCGTTCCTCCGGACTGGCCGGTGCGGTCGTGGCCGACCCGGGTCGCTCGGTCGGGTCGCCGGGCGACTCCACCGCCTCGCCGGGCCGCTCCACCGCGTCGCCCGGCGTCGGGCGGGTCTGCTCGGTCCGTTCCGGCCCGGGACCGGGCCGGGGTTTCGGAGCGACGAGGCGGCCGGTGGCATGTTGCCGGGAACCCTGGTCGTGTGCCTCCTCGGGCAGCTTAATGAGCTGACCAGGTCGGATGCGGTCCGGGTCACGCAGCTCGTTGAGCGCGGCCAGCCGGTGGTAGTCGTCGAAGTCGTCGAGGTACCGCTCGGCGACTCCACCCAGGTAGTCACCCTTGGCGACCCGGTACACGGAGGCCGGGGCCGAGGTGCCAGTTGCCGAGGTCGTGGCCGTCGCCGGTCCGGTCGCCGCCAGCGCGGGAGCCGGCGTGAGCGCGACGGCGCTCGTTGCACCGCCGTACGCCGTCGTGCCGTAGACCGTGGTGGCGGCCGTGGCGGCGGGACTGGCGGCGAGGATCAGCGCGACCGATCCGACGAGCGCGGCGGCCGCCCGCTGCTGCCGGCCCATGCCGGGCAGCCGGGGCGCGGGCCGGTCCAGCGCCTGCGCGCCCAACTCCACGAGCACCGACAGGGCGAAGGTGGCCCAGCCGAACCAGCCGGCGATGGCCAGCGCCCGCAGGAAGAGCTGGCCGTCGTCGCGGCTGGTCAGCGTGGTGCCGATCTCCGCGAGCGTGGGTACGTGGTCGGGGAGCGGGTTGCCGGCGAAGGCCAGCAGCGCGATCGGCCCGCCGACCAGCAGACCGATCAGCACGACAAGCGCACCGAAGCCGGTGAGCACCCGACCGGCCCGCCGTACGGCGGTGCCACCTGATGCGGCCATGGCTACCTTCCTTCCCTAGGAGGCTCCGGTCAGCGCCCGTGCGGTCGCCTCACCGGAAACGGTGACGGTGTTGGAGAAGCCGAACAGGCCGAGCGCCGCCCGGTCGTAGGTGACCTCGACGCGTACCCGGATCTGGGTTTCGCCGTCGACCACCGGGAAGGTCACCGTGTGATCGGTGGCCCCGGCGGTGGTGAGGTAGTCCCGGACGGCGCGGCGGGCGTCGCGTCGGTTGATCCGCTTTGGCCCGCCCTGGATGGCGGTGGCCCGGTCGATGGCCTGGCCGCCCGTGCGGGCCGCCTCGGCGGCCAGGTTCTCGGCACGTTGCAGCGTCCGGAGCTGCCCCGCACCGTCGAACGCCATCCCGATGATGGCGAGCACCCCGATCAGGGCCACGGCGAGGAAGATGCTCACCCGACCGGCGTCGCCCCGCCCGGCCGTCATCCTCGGCTCCGGTAGCGGTCCAACGGTGAGGTGAACGAGACGGTGATCCGTTGGCCGTCCGGCATCGTCAGCTCCGGCAGCTTGATGTCGGCGTAGGAGACGGTGCAGGCGATCTCGACGGTGACCGCGGCGTTCTGCCCGACGCTGCTGGTGAAGGCGCGGTTGAAGGAGGTCGAACGTCCGTCGACCGAGCCGCGGAAGGTCACCTGTGGGGCTCCCGAGCAGGACACCCCCCGCCAGTCGAGTTGGCGCCGGGCAGCCTCCCGGGCCTCCCGCCGGGCGGTGGGGGCGTCCCGGGAGATCGATGCCGCCCGGGCCGCGTCGTGTGCGGCGGCCTCCAGCGCCGCGCTGGCCACCGCGGTACGCCCGGCGACCCCACCGAGCACCATCATCGCCACGAACGCCGGCGCCAGCACCGCCACCTCGATCGAGACGGAACCCCGGCTCACGGCTCGGTCCATCGTTCCACCGTCCCGTGCGCCGTCTGCTCGACGGCGAAGCTGACACCCGGCACCACCGACAGGGCCCTGCCGCTCACCGTGCAGGTCACGTCCGTGTCGGTGGCGGTGCAGTTCGGCCCCGGCTCGTCCCAGTCGACCAGCCAGTCCCCGGCCGCCTCGAGAAACTCGACCGCGCGGTCCTCGCCGGTCCCCGCTGGGGCGTCGTAGAGCCGTTGGGCGTTGACTGCGCTCTGTGCGGCGTTGAGCGCGGTCGACCGGGCGACGAACACGACGGCGACCTGGATCGAGGCGAACAGCATCACCAGGATCGCCGGCAAGGCCACCGCCAGCTCGACCGGATTGCCGCCCCGCTCACCCCCGCCGGGCAGCAGTCGGTGCCGGGTGGCGGCGACCACCCGGCACCAGCCGGCGGTGAGGCGACGGACCATCGATCAGGTGTCCGACGGGGCCTGGTGGGTCGGGATGTTGTCCATCCAGTCGTTTGCCGCGCCGAGAGCGGCGGCGGTCACCGCCATCGCCACGGCCACCAGGCCGAAGATGATGACGGCGGTCGGCACCGGGCTGTCGCCACGGTCGCCGCGCAGTTCGGCCAGCCGCGCCCGTAGCGCGACGTGCAGGTAGGTGATTACGGACATCGGGGCTCCTTCTACTGGGGGTCGGACCTAGAGACGGGCCAGGAACGGGTAGATGGCGAAGCCGAGCAGGACGAAGACCAGCAGCGCGCCGGGAATGTCGAGCCGGCTGGTCACGCCCTCGGCCCGGGCCAGGTTGTCGGTACGGATCTGGTCGCGCAGCGAGTCGGCCCGGCTGCGCAGCGTCTCGTGCACCTGCGCGCCCTCACTGCCGGAGGACCGCATGATGGCGCCGACGTCGCCCAACTCCGGGATGCCGATCCGGTCGGCGAGATCGCGTAGCTCGTCCCAGGGCGAGTGCATCTGCATCTGGGCCATCCGCAGCGCCTCGGAGATCCGGTCGAAGACCCAGCCCTCGCAGATCGCGGCGGCCCGCTCCAACGACTGCACCGGACCATGCGCCGCGGACAACTGCAGTGCGACCAGGTCCAGGTAGGTGCAGACCGCCTGGCGGAACTCGTCCCGCGCCGCGTCCGCCTTGGTCAGCACCGCCCGGTGCGCCACCAGTGCGCAGAGCAGTGCCAGGCCGAGGCTGCCCAGGACCGGTACGGTCAGCGGTAGCGACACGCCGACGGCGAAGAGGGTGACGCTGAGCAGCGCCGGAGCGGAGAGTCCGATCAGGGCGGACAACAGCAGGGAGAGGGCGTACTGCTCGGGAGTGCGGTCGAGCAGGGCCAGTTGCCGGTGCGGGGGGCGCAGCCAGCGGGCCAACCCGGTGAGCCAGTCCAGCCGCCGGTTGACGGGGCCGGTGCGGGCGCTTCCCGGCGGCTGATGCAGCCGACGCAGCGCCGGGCCGAGCGCGGGGGTCGCCGGCACCAGCTCGCGGACCACCAGGAACACGCCCAACCCGATCGTGGCACCGGCCACCACCGCGAGGGTGAGATGCAGGTTCACGCCACCACCTCGCCCGGGTCGGGAGCCGGCAGGAAACGGGCCGGTCGGGGTGGTTGGCTCATCGAGCGCACCCAGGCCAGCAGCGCCACGAAGGCGGCACCGAGCACCGCCATCACCACCTGCCCGAACGGGGTGTCGTACGGCTGGACGTACTCGCGGTTGAGCAGCCCGTACGCGATGGTGGCCAGGGTCATGCCGGTGAGGAACCGGACCGCGAACCGGGGCTGGGTCCGCTTGGCCTCGATCTCCCGGCGGGTCGCCACCTCGGCGGCGGCGGCCGAGGCGATCGAGCCGAGCACGTCGCCGAGGCGCTCACCCCGGTCGGTGAGGTGCAGGATCAGCGCGGCGACCACCTGGTCGCAGACCGGGTCGCCGATCTCGTCGGCGAAGGCCAGCAGGGCGGAGCGGGCCAGCCAACCGGCCTGGAGCCGGGCGGCGAGCAGGCGTACCTCCTCCTGGATCTCCTCCGGCGCGGTGCCGACCGTGCCGATGATCGCCTGCTGGAGCCCCTGCCCGGTGGCGGAGACGTCCTTGAGTCGGCGGGTCCACTCGCCGACCGCCTCGATCCGGGCAATGGCCCGCTGCTCGGCCCGGCCGACCGAGAACAGCCACGGGGCGCCCGGCACCGCCACCGCGACCAGCAGGCCCACCACGGGCAGACCGGTCACCAGGAAGGCCAGCGCACCGGCGACCACCGCGCCCACCAGCAGCGCCTGGTGCGCCCGCTGTTCGCGGGCCGTGGTGCCGGAGCCGCGCCAGAGCCGGCCGGGCCCCGGGCCCGCTCCGGGTGCCCGGCCCGGCGGCCGGCGGGTGCCGACGAGCGCGACGACCGCCAGCACCAGGCCGGCCACGCAGGCCGCGCCGGAGACCAGAGCGATCAGCTCGATGTTGGTACCCACCGGTCACCGCCGCCCGAGTCGGGTCTGCCGGGGCCGGCGCCAGGCACCCTGACCGGCCTCGATCCAGCGGCTCAGCAACCGGGCGTCGTAACCCACCCGTAGCAGCTGGTCGCGGACCCGCTCCGGCAGGTGCCGGGGAACCGCCCGGCCGTCCGGGCCGGGCCCGAAGACCTGCGTGGTGGTGATCCGGCCGCTCTCGCCGACGCCGAGCACCTCCTCGACGTGCGAGACGAAGCGGTGCTTGCGCCCACCGATGCCGGTCTCGTCGTCGACGGTGACGTAGACGATCAGGTCGAGGGCGTTGCCGGCCATCCGACGGGCCTGGTCGACGGTCATCTCGCGGCCGTGGGCCAGCGCCAACTCGATGATCCGTTCGCTGACACCGGCCGGGGTACGCGCATGGATCGTGCACATCGATCCCCGGCTGGTGGTCATCGCCTGGAGCATCGGCACGATCTCCCGGGACCGCACCTCACCGACGATGATCCGCAGTACGCCCATCCGCAGCGAGACCGGGATCAGGTCGGCGATGCTCACCTCGCCCGCCGGTCGACCGTCCGGCCCGCGTTCGCCGTGTCCCTCCCGGGCCTCGAAGCTCATCACCGCCCGGTGTCGATCGCCGCGGCGGGCCGGGAGCAGTTCCCGGCTCTCCTCCAGCAGCACGTACGGCTCGTCGGGTGGGATCTCGCTCATCATCGCCCGGATCACCGTGGTCTTACCGGCACCCGCCAGGCCGGCGACCATGATGTTCAGCCCGGCCCGCATCGACGCGCGGAGGAAGTCGCGCAGCAGCGGATCGATCATCTCGTCCAGGTCGCCCCGGCCACCGGCCAGGTCGTCCAGGGTCACGTCGAGGGTGTTGTGCTTGCGGATCACCGCGTACGGGCGGTGGCTGACCAGGAACACCGCGGCCAGTCGGCTGCCGTCGGGCAGTTGCAGGTCCAGGGTGGGTTTCGAGGTGGACAGGGACCGCTCCGTCGCGCCGGCCCGGCGGGCCGCCGCCTGGAGGATCTCCACCAGCTCGTCGTCGCTGTCGGCGATCGGGTCGGCCCAGTCGACCCCACCGCCGTGCCGGGTGATGCGCACCTGGTCGCAGCCGAGGATGTGCACCTCCTCGATCGTGTCGTCGACCAGCAGGGTCTGGAGTCGACCGAGGCCGGCCAGTTCGGCGGTCACCTGGTCGAGCAGCAGCCGTTCCTCGCCGGCGGCCATCGGTGTGCCGGCGCGGCGCACCGCGTCTGCGTACTCGGCGACCAGCTCGACGGCGAGCCGGGCGCGTTCGGTGTCCTCCTCGGCGACGCTGAACTCCCGGCCACGCTGCCACTGGGTGAGCCGCTCACTGAGCTGCCGGCGCAGCTCACGCACCACCTGGAAATCAATCCGTGGCCGGGGTGGTGGTGCCGCTGGCGGTGCCGTGACGGGCACCGAACCGTTCGGTGGTTGGTGCCAACCGTTGACCGGGGCCAGCGGCGGTGCGGTGGAGGTGGCGCCCGGTGGTTGGCGGCGCGGGTCGGACGAGACCGGCTCAAATCGCATCCGGCACCCCCTGGGACACGGGCCACGCCAGCCGGGCCCGCCGCCGCTCCAGCAGCGCGCCGATCGGCACCTCCAGCTCGCGGGCCGCCCGCAGCAGCGGCCGGTTGGCCCGCACGGTCCCGCCGAGGCTCAACACCTCGGCGGTACGCGGGTCGTGTGGCAGCCGGGCGATCACCGGCAGCTGAAGGGCCTTGCTCACCTCGCTCCGACCGTGGCCGCCGCCGACCAGCAGCAGGCGCAGGGTGCCCGACGGCACCCGGTGCTCGGTGAAGTCCCGCTCGATGGCCTGGAGCATGGCCCGGGTACCGGACAGGTCGGGCAGCTGCGCCCGGGACACCACGAGCACCACCGAGGCGGCGCGCAGCAGCGGCCAGGGCGGGCCGAGCACGTGCAGCCGTCCACAGTCGACGATCACGTCGTACGGTGGGTCGCCGCGCTCCAGCCCGGTGAAGAAGTCGGCGAACCGCTGCCAGAGCGGGGTGACGCTGCCGGCCTGGGCGGGGTCGACCACTCCCGGCAGCAGGAGCCGTTCCCGGCGCGGTGCGTCGAGGTCGACCAACTGCGACCAGAACGCTGCCTCCAGGCTGCCGTCGCGCAACTCGCCGACGGCCAGCTCGCCGATGCCGCGCGGGCCGTCGAGCGCACCACCGAGATAGCCGGCGAGGACCGAGCCGCCGGCCGGGTCACACTCGGCGAGAACCAGCCGCCGATGCCAGCTCAGCGCGCACGCCAGTGCGGTGGTGGTCACCCCCGGCGAACCCTTGGCCGAGACCAGCGCGATGATCGCCATGCTCAGGCCGCCTTGGTCAGGACAACCGCGATCCGATCCTGGGCGGCCAGCGCCACCACGGCCGGTACGTCCCGGACCGCGAGCGCCAGGTAGACGACGACCTCGTCCCGTCCGTCGGTGGAGACGGCGTCGGTGACGGTCGCGGTGAACCGGGTGCCACCGGACGGCGAACCGCCGCCGCTGTCGCTGCTCGGCGTGCTGACCAGCAGCACCTGGTCACCGGGGCGGAGCTTCGGCGCCGGCACCTGGGCCGCGCGCAACCCGAGGGCGAGTTGCTGCTGCCCGGGACCGAGCAGCGGATCGTCGGTGAGCTGGGCCATCGTCAGCAGGGATCCCGGGGCCAGCGAGACGGCGGCGCGCATCCCGATCACGTCGGCGATCCGGGAGGCGGGCACCGGTTCGAGTCCCTGGCCACCGGCGACCTGCACCGAGATCAGGTCGTCCGCGCGCACCACGCCGCCCACCTCGACCGGCCGGGCGACCGCCAGGTAGCTGCCGGTCGCCCGGACCGACGTCACCGCGAACGCCGAACCGAGCCCGCCGAGAGCGATCAGCAGGACGGCGAGACCCAGCAGGCCGGGTCGGACTCGGCGTTGGCGGACCACCCGCGGCGGAGCGACCGGCGCATCCACCGGAGAGGTTCCGTTCCGGGTCGCCACGCTCATCGGACCACACCTTTCGTTCGCGACTGCGGGGCTCGCAGGACCGGCTCACTCCTCGCGCTCACCGGGTCACCACCTGAAGCTCGTTGATCTGGATGACGACCGGGCCGGTGGTGCGGGTGACACCGTCGATGCTCCCGCTGTCGTCGCCGGTGCTGGTCGTCCAGGTCACCGACCAGTGCGTGGTGGCCCGGATCGTGTACGTGCCGGCCGCGGGGTAGCCGTCGTGGTAACCACAGTCGGGAGAGCGCTGCCCGCCGTGCGGACCCCGGGGGCGGTACGCGGTGCCGGGGCCGAGACAGGTGACCTCGTCGCCGTTGCCCATGTTCCAGACCACCCGGTCGACCTCGGCCTGGATCGTCACGGTCAGCCCGCGGTCCGTGGCTTCGGCGCTCAGCGGGCCGAACTGGTTGGCGCCCCGCTCGGCCCACATCCAGACCGGCAGACCGACCAGCCCGGGGCCGACGTCCTTGCGCGGCGCGACCGACGCGCGGGGTGCGAGCAGGGTGATCGAGGCGAACGCCCGACGGGCCAGCTCCTCCGGGTCCGGCGGAGCGCCGAAGCCCGGCGGTGGCGCGTCCAGCAGCACGAGTACTCCCTGGCCGAAGGCACCGGCGTTGCAGCTCTGCAGGTAGTACTGCTGGCCGGCGGGCGGTTCGGTGGGCGGCGACTCGGCGAGCTTGTAGTAGCAGCCGTCGCCGCTGTTGAACCAGCCGAGCAGGTCGTCGTAGCAGGCAACGGTGCGGCCCTGCCACTGGCAGACGCCGCCGCCCCCGCCGCCGTTGTCGCCGCCGCTGCCGTTGTCCCCGCCGTTACCGCCGCCGCCGGGGGTACCCGGGTCGTCGTCCCAGACGTTGCAGTTCGGTTGGGCGGGCGGGCACTCGGCGCCGGGGTCGGCGGCGGTCGCCGGAACCGCACCGACGCTCGCCAGCAGCACCGCCAGCGCGCCGCCGAGCAGTGCCCGCCGGAAGGCGGCCCTACCGGCGGCGGCCGGTCGACGGTGGCCGGCCTGCCCGGTCAGCACGGCTGGTCCTGGTGTGCCGCGCCCGTGCTGATCCGCCATCGACCGTCCGGATAGCGCATCGCTGTGGCGGTGACGAGGTGGCGGGAGCCACGGGTGCCCGGCACGACCTTGTCGTCGGCGAGGTAGATCAGCCGGTAGCCGCTGGCGTCGACGCAGTCCTGAATCTCCACCGTGGGCGGTGTCGAGTCCAGGTCCATCGAGATGACGGTGGGGCCTTCGGAGCGCAACGTGCCGGCGCTGACCGCACCGTTCTGTCGGGCCTGACGCAGGCTGAACCGGACCTTGGTCAGCAGCGGATCGGCGAGGAACCGGCTCAGCGCCGGATCCTGTGGGTCGCTGCGCCGGCTCGCGGTGCGGGAGGCCGCGAGGTAGCCGGAGTAGGCCGCCAACGCCGCCTTCTCCGCAGCCGCCTCCTCGGCGGCGCGCTCGGCTGCGGCCGTTCTGTTCCGTTCGGGCGTCGTCGTGGTGGACGCCTCCTGGGTGCTGCCGCAGGCGGTGCTCGTGCCGACCGTGGCCACCGCGACCAGGCCGGCCGTCCAGCGGCTCAGCTGCCGTGCTCGCACCTCGTGCCCTCCTCGGTGCCGACCGGCGTACGCCGTCACCAGCGTCTCCGGGCGGGCGGCGGCGCGACCGGACGAATCTCTCCGTCCGGTTCCGCGCGCAGCCACATTTACTGTTTTGGATCTCGTGAGAAATGCACTCGCCAGGCTGCTCGTCGGTGATGGACGTGGGTTGCGTCACATCCAAGGGGCGAGCATAGGCTGACGCTGGCCGATGCAACAGAGGCAATTCATTCGAACACGCTGAGTGAGGGCGGGTGGTGGCGGCGCATGGTTACCGACAGGTTGCCGATGTTGATCGGCCCGGTATTCCAGGCGGGCGGCTGCGGGCCGTGGAGCGGGCGATCCCACCCATCGGCGGGTGCCCAGCCGGCTGGGCACAATGCGGTGGGAAATGGCAATCGGTCCGATCCGTCCCGGGCAAAAATGGTGCCAATGGGCGGTGAATTGTCACCGGCGGGATTTGCATCTGTCCGTTCCGGGCATTCGGTCCGACGAACGGACGACGCCACGGCAGGCGCTGCCCGACGATCGGGCCGCCACCGGAACCGACCGGACACACTACCCTCCGTGAGGGGGTGGTTGGGGTGACCCGGCCACCCGCTCCACCGGCGGCCGCGCATCGGGCGGCCACGCCGACCGACCCGCCGTCCGGGCACACCGCCCGGTCATGGCGGTCCGCCGCAGCGGTCCTGGCGATCACCCCACTGCTTCGATACGCCGTCGCCCGGCACGCCGTACCCTCGGGCACCGGCCGCCGGACCGGCTGCGACGCCTGCGGCGCGCCGATCAGCCCGCACCGTCCCTGGCCGGCGCTCGGTCCTTCCGCCCGCTGCGGCGGCTGCGGCGCCCGGGTCGGTGCCCCGACGGCCACCGTCGAACTGGCCGCCCTGGCAGCCGTGGCGGCGCTGCTGCTGACCCGCCCACCCGCCGCCGAGATGGTCGCCGCCGGGTGGTGGCTGGCCTGCGCGGTGCCGTTGCTCTTCATCGACGTCGCGGTGCACCGGCTGCCGGACCGGCTGACCTGGCCGGCCGCCGCCGGCACCTGGCTGTGGCTCGGGCTGGCCGCGCTGACCGGGGCCGGTGCGACGCCGTGGCTGCGCGCCGTCGCCGCCGGGCTCGGGCTTGCGCTCTTCTTCGCCACCACCACCCTGTTGCTCGGTACGCGGGGCTTCGGCATCGGCGACGCCAAGCTCGCGCTGAGCGCGGGCGCCCTGCTGGGCTGGTACGGCTGGAGTGTGCCGGTGCTCGGCCTGCTGCTCGCGCTGACCCTGTCCGGGCTGGTCGCCCTGGGCCTGCTGGTCAGTCGTCGGGCCCGCCTGTCGAGTCACCTGCCGTTCGGGCCGTACCTGGTGATCGGCACGGTCGGCGCCCTGCTGCTGGTGTGGTGAACCGGCCGGCGGGGAACTGTCAGCCCGCAGGGACCGTCGGAGAGTCCTGGAGGCACCGTGCATCCCACCCCTGACCAGCAGCCGGACGAGCCGCAGCCCGAGGAGCGGTGGCGGATCCGACGGACCCGGGACGACCTGGACCGGCTCGGCGAGACCGAGTCGGTCTTCGCGTTGGGCAACGGGTGGCTGGGCTGGCGCGGCACCCTCGACGAGGGCGCACCGGTCGACATGCCGGGCAGCTACCTCAACGGGTTGCACGAACGCCGGGAACTGACCTACCCCGAGGGCGGCTACGCCTTCCCGCAGCTCAGTGACACCGTGATCAGCCCACCGAACGCCACCCTGGTACGCCTCTGGGTCGGTGACGAGCCGTTGGACCTGCGCACCGGCACGGTGCTCGCCCACGAGCAGGTGCTGGACCTGCGGGCCGGGGTGATCGAACGGTTCACCGAGTGGGTCTCGCCGGCCGGCGACGGGGTGCGGGTACGCAGCACCCGGCTGGTGTCGCTGGCCCGCCGCCGGGTCGCCGCCGTCGACTGGACGGTGGAACCCCTGGACGGGCCGGTCGACGTGCGGATCTGCGCGGACCTGCTGGCCAACGAGCATGTCCCCGAGCGGGCCGACGACCCCCGGGCCGCCTCGCTGATCCAGGATCCGCTGACCGCCGAGCTGCACCGGGTCGACGGTGCCGACGCGCTGCTGGTGCACCGGACCGAGCGCAGCGGGCAGCGGGTCGCCGTCGCGGTCGCCCACCGGGCGGCGGCGCCGGAACAGCTCACCACCGACGCCGACGCCACCCCGGACCGGATCCGGCTGACCCTCACCGGTCCGCTGCGTCCCGGGGAGCGGGTGCGGCTGACCAAGTTCGCGGCCTTCGAGTGGGCACCGGTGGACGACTCCACCGTCGAGGAGCTGGCCGCCCAGGTCACGGCCGAGGCGGACGTCGCGCGTGCGGACGGCATCGGCGAGCTGCGTACCGAGCAGCGGGCCGCCCTCGACCGCGCCTGGCGCACCGCGGACGTGCTGCTCGACGGCGACGAGGAACTGCAACTGGCGATCCGGTTCGCCATGTTCCACCTGATCCAGGCCGGGCGCTCGGACGGCGACCGGACCATTCCCGCCAAGGGGCTGACCGGCAACGGCTACGACGGTCACGTGCTCTGGGACACCGAGGGCTACGTGCTGCCGGTGCTGACCTACATCGCGCCCGACGTGGCCCGGTCGGCACTGCGCTGGCGGCACGCCCACCTGCCCCAGGCGTACGACCGCGCGGCGGAGTTGCGGCTCACCGGCGCCACCTTCCCCTGGCGGACCATCAGCGGCCAGGAGTGCTCCGGCTACTGGCCGGCCGGTACCGCCGCGCTGCACGTCAACGCCGACATCGCCGACGCGGTCCTGCGTTACGTCGGTGCCACCGACGACGAGGACTTCCGCACCGGCCCCGGGCTGGACCTGCTGGTGGCCACCGCCCGGCTGTGGCACGGCTTCGGGCACTTCACCGACGACGGCAGCTTCCACATCGCCGGTGTCACCGGACCGGACGAGTACGCCGCGCTCGTCGACGACAACCTGTTCACCAACCTGATGGCGCGGCGGAACCTGCGCGGTGCGGCCGACGCCGTCGAACGGCACCCGGAGGCGGCCGGCCGGCTGGGCGTGGACCCGGCCGAGGTGGCCGGCTGGCGGGCCGCCGCCGAGGCGATGACCATGCCGTACGACCCGAAGCGGGGGGTGCACCAGCAGTCCGGCGGGTTCACCGACCGGCCGGAGTGGAACTTCGCCGACACCGGCGACGACGACTATCCGCTGCTGCTGCACTTTCCCTACCTGGAGCTGTACCGGCACCAGGTGGTCAAGCAGGCCGACCTGGTGTTGGCGATGCTGCGCTGCCCGGGCGAGTTCACCGCCGAGGAGAAGGCCGCCAACTTCGCCTACTACGAGGCGCGCACGGTCCGGGACTCGTCGCTGTCCGCCGCACCGCAGGGCGTGCTCGCCGCCGAGCTGGGCCACCTCGACCTGGCGTACGACCTGTTCGCCGAGTCGGTGCTCCAGGACCTGGAGGACCTCGGCGACAAGACGGGCGACGGGCTGCACCTGGCCTCGCTGGGCGGGGCCTGGCTGGCACTGGTGCAGGGCTTCGGCGGCCTGCGCGACGACCGGGAGCTGTTGTCGTTCGACCCACGGCTGCCCGACCGGATCGACCGCCTCGCGTTCAGCCTGCTCTGGCGCGGTCACCGGCTACACGTGACGCTGACCGCCGACGACGCCCGGTACGAACTGCCGGACGCCGACGCCGACGTCGCGATCGAGCTGTGGCACCACGGTGAACGCCTGCGGGTGACCGCCGGCGAGGCGACCATCCGCCCGATGCCCCCGCTACCCGACTCCGGCCCCGAGCCGGCCTCGCCACCCGGCCGCCGCCCCGCCCGCCGCTGATCAGGTGGTGTCAGTGGACCGGCTCACCCTGCGCACCGTGGACCGGGCCGCCGGACATCCGCTGTCGCACGGCCGCCAGGTCCTCGAAGGCGTACGCCCAGTTGTGGCACTTGAAGCTGCGCAGCCCCTCGATGGGTGACCGGCAGTCGGCACAGCGTACGCCGGGGATGGCGGCGGGCAGACCGGTGTTCACGTAACGGCGGTCGCCGAGGATCACCGTGGCGATCATCATCGGGTCGTGCACGCCCTTCAGCGCCGAGGCGACGATGTCGTACCAGGTGATCCGGCGACCGCACTTCGGGCAGTCCGGGTGGTCACCGCTCACCCACAGCGGCGCGCCGATGGTCCGGGGCGGCATGTTGAGCAGCTTCTCGATCCGCCGTACGTCGGACTCCGGGGTGGTCCAGCGGTGCCGGCCGGGCAGTGCGGCGGGCGAGTCGTAGACGGCTTGGAACAGGGCGGGGTCGACCTCGACGGTCTCGCGTTCGCTGGTCATCGGCGTCCCTCCCGGACTTCTCGGCGCCCCCACGGTGGTCACCGGCGGGTGGCAGGCACAACCGGATCAACGACACGGCGCGACGACCGGCCCCGGTTCGGGCGTACCCGGATGCGGGCACGACCCGAACCCGGGCCGACCGGGACAATCAGGCGGTCGACGCGGCGGTGAGCGGCGCGGTCGGCGTCGTTCGCGGTGCCTCGGTGAGCGCCCGCTTCCGGACGCCGAAGATGACCAGGTAGCCGAGAGTCCACAGCTCGCCCACGGTGGCGGGGACCACCAGCAGGTCACGGGCGACCCCGGCGCCGGGGGCCAGGTACCCGACGAACGTCATCAGCACGTACCCCACACCACCGACCACGAGGATCCAACCGAGCGCCCGGGGCAGCCAACCCGAACGCAGCACGCACCAGCCCATCGGCATCAGCCAGAGGCCGAAGAAGAGCCCGCCCACGGCCCACAGGTTCTCGCTGATGAGGTACAGCAACTGGACGGTGTCGGCGGCTCCGCCGGCCTCGCCGGTGGCCACCCCGAGCGCGGTTCCGAGCATCGCGGCGCTGCCGAGGATGGCGACGGCGTTGACGATGCCGAAGGCGGCGATGCTGCCGGCGGCGGTGCTGTCGACGGCACGGAACAGCCGGTAGAACCAGACGGCGGCGAGCGTCTGGGTGAGCACGACGAGCAGCTCGAACGTCACTCCGAGGCGCGCCAACGACTCGTTGGCGACCAGGTTGGCAAGGGTCGCGTCGGGGTCGCCGACCTCGAAGATCATGGGTCGGATGGTGAGGAAGCCCAGCGCGCCCGCGATGCCGAGCCCGAGGTAGAAAAGCCCGGTCGCCCGGGCGGTGCGGATGAGTGGATGCATTGTCGCTCCTTCGGTCGCGGCGGTGGTGGCGAGACCAGCCTTACGTCGTAAGGCAACCATACGTTGTAAGGTCAAGGGAAGATGGGAGCCGCATGGGAGCGAGGAAACGCCGCGAGCCGCTGAGCCGTGACCGGGCGCTTGCCGCCGCCATCGCCTTGGTGGACGCGGAAGGGATGGCGGCCCTGACGATGCGCCGGCTCGCCGCCGCCCTCGGCGTCGAGGCGATGTCGCTCTACCACCACCTGCCCGGCAAGGAAGGGCTGCTCGACGGCCTCGTCGACGCCGTCGTCGCCGAGATCACCACGGCCGCCACGCAGGCCGAGACGGCGGCGGCCGGCGGAGACTGGCGTACCCGGCTACGACTGCGTTTCCTCGCCGCCCGCACGGTCATGCTGCGGCACCCGTGGGCGCCGGCCCTGCTCACTGCCCGTTCGACGATTCCCGCCGGGGTGTACGGCTACTACGAGGGCATCCTCGCCACCCTGATCGACGGCGGCTTCTCGTACCGGATCGCCCACCGGGCGTTGCACGCGTTCGGCAGCCTGGCCCTCGGCTTCGCCCAGGAGGTCTTCCAGCCCGGCGCGGGCGAGGAGGTCGACGCCGAAGCGGCGGAGGCGGAACTGGCCGAGTTGTCCGCGCGGCTTCCCCACCTGGCGGCGATGGTCGCCGCCGAGCTGCACGACGCCACCGACCCCACGCTCGGCTGGTGTGACAGCCAGACCGAGTTCGAGTTCACCCTCGACCTGCTCTTCGACGGTCTGGAACAGGCCCGCGACGCGGCCGGCCCGGCGCACCGGAAGACACCCGCGGCGCCACTGTGACCGCTGACATCGCCGCGCCGCGCCCGGACGAGGACCGGCGCGGCCAGCTTGTCCAGAATCGGCTGATGCCTCACGCCGAGCGAGTCTGACAGACCCGCGCACCGTCGCCGGTGCGCCGACGGATGGGCCGCTCAAAACCCCGCCAGTTGGGTACGGGGGGAACATGCGCGCTACTTCCCGGCCCTCGGGCGGCCTCTCGTGATCACCGGTACCTGGCCGCTCCTGCCCAGCGTGGTCGCGCTGGCCGCCGCGCTCGCCGCGATCCTGTCCGCCGGCCGGGCGTTGGTCCGCACGGCCGACGAACTGGCGGACCGGACCGGGATGGGCGAGGCGGTGGCCGGCGCCCTGCTGCTCGGCGCGGTGACCTCGCTGCCCGGCATCGCCACCACCGTCATCGGATCGGTTCGGCAGGACGCCGAGTTCGCCCTCGCCAACCCGATCGGTGGCATCGCGGTGCAGACGGTGTGGCTGGCCATCGCCGACCTGCTCTACCGCCGCTCGAACATCGAGCACGCGGCGGCCTCCCTGGAGAACGTCCTGCAGGCGGTCGTGCTGGTGGCGCTGCTCTGCCTGCCCGTGGTGGCGTACGCCACGCCTGAACTCACCCTGCTCTGGGTGCACCCGGCGAGCCTGCTGATCCCCGTCATCTACCTGTACGGTCTGGTGCTGCTGCGCCGGCTCCGCCGGGAACCGATGTGGTTCGCCCGGCGTACCACCGAGACCCGTCAGGACGAGCCGGCGGCCGAGACCTCCGGGCTGAGCCTGCGTCGGCTGTGGTTCCGGCTGGCCGCCCTGGCGGCTGTGGTGGCCGCCACCGGCTACCTGATCGGACAGGGCGGGCTCGGCGTGGTCGCCGCGTCCGGTCTGCCCAGCGGCTTCGTCGGTTTCACCATCACGACGGCGATCACCTCGCTGCCGGAGCTGATCACCCTCATCGCGGCGGTCCGCATCGGCGCGCTGACCCTCGGCATCGGCAACATCCTCGGTGGCAACGCCTTCGACTCTCTGATGATCTTCCTCGCCGACGCCGCCTACCGACCCGGGTCGATCTACTCCGAGGCGAACCTGTCGGGGCTGCTGTTCACCGGCATGACCACGCTGATGACGGCCACGCTGACCGCCGGCCTGCTGATCAGGGAACGCCGGGGCATCGGCTTCGAGGGCGCCGCCATCCCGATCATCTACCTGGCCACCGTGGCCCTGCTGCTGATCCGCCCCGGCTGACGGCCGGGATCCCACCTGAGTAGGTGACTTCTCCCAGGGCGCGGACTCGGACGGCGTCCGGCGACCCGGGGCCCGAGCAGCCGAGGCCACTGACGCACGCGGCCAAGCAGGATGCTCCCATCGCGGGCACAGTAGCCGCCGCCGGCTACCCGCACTGCCCCCCGTTGTCCACCTAGCCACCGAAGCCCCCGAGCGCCCCGCCGGAGGCGATGCCGGACTCGACCGGGACCGCCGACGCTCCCGCTTCCGGCCGGTCCGCTACCAGTCGCCGTAGTGGTAACGGCAGGCGATGATCTCGACGTCGTCCTTGGTGATCCGGTACACCAGCCGGTGTTCGCGATCGATCCGGCGGGACCAGAAGCCGGACAGCTCTCCCCGCAGGGGTTCCGGCTTGCCGATGCCCTCGTATCCGTTGCGCATCACGTCCGCGATCAGGTCGTTGATGCGCTTGACCAGCTTTCGGCCGGTGTGGCTGAGATACTGATTCCAGGCCGTCGCGGTGAAGACCAGCCTCACGCGACGTCCCGCACGGTGGCCGGGTCGACCAGGTCCCGCTCGGCCGTGTCGCCCTCATCGAGCTCCGCGATCGAGCGGCGCAGGGCTGCGGCGTTGGCCGGGTTGCGGAGGAGGTACTCCGTTTCCTTCATGGACTCGTACTCCGCAAGCGGCACGATGACCACCGGTTCGTGGCCCGACCGGGTCACCACCACTTCCTCCGCGTCGTTGATGACGCTGTCGAGTTCGGCGGCCAGGTTCTGCCGTAGTTGGGTGAAGTTCACAGTCCGCATGACCACCTCCGGCTAGGTACAGAAAATTGTACCTCGGGCGGCGCGGGTCTCGCTCCTGGTTCAGCTAGCGATGGATCCACGGGTGTCGCTACGAGCCAAGATCGCGGCCAGAACGGCCCGGCCAAGGGCAGCTGAGCTGCGGGAGAGTGGGCCGGAGGTACCACCATGCGAACCAGTCGGTGATCATCGCCGGTGGCCCACTACCGCTGCGAACGGGCAGGCCAGCCCAATGAAGCGCGATTCCAGACCTGGCCCTAGAAGCGGTAGGCGTCGCGTCGGTGGCGGATCGAGTGGATCTCCACGACACGCTTGGCCTCGTTGATCCGGTAGATGACCCGGTACGTGCCGCGACGGGCGGAGTGGAAGCCGTCGAAGGGCTCGTCGAGTGGTTTGCCCGCCCGATAGGGGTTGACCGCGATCGCATGCTGGATGGTCTCCGTCGCCGCGACCGCGACCTCCAGCGGCAGGTCCTCGTGCAGGTTGCGGCGGGCCTGCCGCGAGAACATCACCGTGTACGGGCTGGCCTCACCCGTGTCGTCCCGCCGTCCGCCTTGCGACGGCATCAGGCCGCCCTACCGCGACGCCGTTCCAGCTCGGCGCGAACCTCGTCCATCGAGAACGTGTCGCCGGCCGCGAAATCCTCCCGCGACTGGCGCAGATCCGCGAGGGCCTCGTCGTCGGAGAGCAGGTCGAGCGTCTCCCGCATCGACTCGTACTCGGCGACCGAGATCAGCATCACGTCGGCGCGGCCGTTCCTGGTGATCGTGAAGTGGTCGTGTTCCCGAGCGACCCGGTCGGCAAGCTCGGCGATCCGGGCCTTGGCTTCCGTGATCGGAATGGTCTCCATAGCAACCATTCTAGCGACTGGTCAGAATTCTGGCCACGTTCCTCGCTCGGCGCCGGAGGCGGCGAGCTGTCCGGGGTGCGTAGTCGATCCGTGATGAACGAGCACCCGACATATCGAGGTGGCCTGCGGCTTCGCCGCCCTGGCCCCTCCGTTGGGTATCCGTCTGAGGTGGGCCGCCAGGGACTCGAACCCTGAACCCCTCTCGGTGGCCCTGGATCATCTCAGATCGGGCGGATCGGCGTCCTGACCTGGGCCGGGTCTCTCGTTACCTTATAGCGGTTGACAGCCCTTGTCGGCGTCAGTTGTGCCCGGCTTGTGCCCGATGATCTCGCCAGTCCATCGCTCGCCGTCCAATTTCCGGCCTTAGCGGCAGATCCCCGGCCAGGGGGATGCGGTCTTAGGCGGAAGGGATTGACCCGCCGCCTCGGGCCGTCCCCCGGTCCAGGACGGTTACTGTCATCGTTGCTGTCGACAGCGACGCCGTCAGCGTCTCAAAGCGCGACGTTGACGGAATAGTCGTTCAGCCTTGACTGCTGCGGCTCGTCGGCGCTCGATCGCAGCTCGGAGCGCCGGCTCATCTGCCTCAGCCAGTTCCCAAGCCTTCGTCAGGTGCTCACGTATCTCGGGTACATACTGGTCGACCCCTGCGAGCGCCCTCTTCGCCTGGGCTGTGCAGTCGACAAAGAACTCAAGGCCCTTCTCGCTCATCCGCAGATTCAGCTCACGGTGCTCATCAGGCGTCCAGCCAGACGGCTGCTTGGCCATCCCTGTAGGCGTGTGGCGGGCTGCCTGCGCCAGTAACAGGGCTGCGAGCGCTGCGTCGAACTTGTCATGGATCGCCTGACGGCGAGCCCGGAGAGATGTCACCGTCGGCGTGAGAAACGCGACCACTAGCGCGACCGACGCGGAGATGATGGCTGTGCTGATCTGAACCACCGAGACATTCTCGCGCTCACGTCCGCAGCAACACCGACCTCCGGACGACGGATCGCGGGAGATCCCTCGCTTGTAAGTTCTGGGCGCTCCGTCCGGCAGGGTCTGTCCATGTCTGTCACCTCGGAGGTCTGTCCGCGCTTGGCTGCCCGAGGCCGCCCCCGTCTCGGCCGGTTGCTGTCAGCGCTGCTGTCGACAGTATCGACGCCGGAGGGCACCATCAGCAGTTCCCGGCTACAAGTAGGCGACGCTCCAGCCGCACCCTGGAAGAACTCTCCCTCGAAGAGGGAAGGAAGGTCTGCGCCGCCTTGGCAAAGACGCAGGGCGGCGCATACCCTCACTACTACCCTTACCTGGTCAGCAGGTGAAAGCAGGTCCAGCAAGCGGCTGCAACCGCAAGCAGGACACTCAGTCGAGCGATCCGGGCCCAGTCACCCGAGGCTTCCCGGATCGTCTCGCCGAGCTGCCGGAACAGTTCGTCCACCAGTCACCCCCTCTCCGCATCCGGCTATCCGGATGGGGGGTTGGCTGTGCGGCAAGATCGCGAAAGCTGGCCCACCATCTCGGAGCCACTCGACGAGCGGCGGGACCAGCGTAGGAAAGAGTCTACTCCTCGCGATCGCGTGCACGCACGCGCGTAGTCAACCATACACAGCCTTCCTGATCATGCGTAGACCAGCCCGAACGATGAGATTTCATCGTCGCAAGTCAATCTGTTCCGTATCACTGAGGTGTGATGATTTGCTACCCTGCCGAGGTGCCTCAGCGTCCTGATCAACTTTGCGCAAACGGCTTCTGCTACAAGCTGATACCGAGCGACGCGCGCCCGAATGCTCAGTACTGTTCCCCTAAGTGCCGGGTTGCGTCGTGGCGACGGTCACAGCATCGCCTGCGGATCTCCGATCGCAACCGCGAGCGATGCGACTACTGCGGCGGTTGGATGCGCCCAGTGTCGCCGAAGCTTCGGTTGCGCCGACGGGATGCGCTCTACTGCTCGGATGGATGCCGTCAAGCACATCATCGTCGCTGGAAAGCTGGCGAGGCGCTCCGGAAGCACCATGGGTTGTAGCGCGTTGGCGGCTCGACGAGCCAGCACCCACAGTTGCAATCATGACGCACTAGGTGACATCGCCTAGCATCGTTGTATGACCCACCCCAACGGATACGTGATCGCCGAACGACTGGCAGTCGCGTCCTACGCTGAGGCTCCAACGATTGCCGGGCATGGTTCCCGAGAGAACTTGCTCCTTCGCATGTACCACGCGCTGGAGGCGTCCGGGTTGGTCGACGATGGCGTCACAAGTGACCGTGACGAGCACGGTCGATGCCGCTACTGCTCTCACGGACGCGGGGAGCCACACGGTGAGCGGTGCGCGATCCCGCGTTGCGTCGTCACCGGCCATCAGCGGCTCGTGTGCGACCAGAGGCACAAAGAGGACCACGACTGTGGCGTCTCGCTCTGGGCTGGCGGAGACGACTGATGACACCAGGGACGCGGCATGATGTTGCTCCTGTTCAGGAAGTTCCTCCGGACCGAACTGAGACCGTCCGTGACATATGGATTAACGGCTGTCGCTGCACCCTGCAAGTCACCGCAGCAGGTGAGACGGTGCACGTGCGCTTTGATGCCATTGACGACCAGGGGCAGACCGTCGGCCTGATGACTGGCACTCTGCGGCGAGCCGATCTCCTCACGGTTACGAAGGCGATCACGACCACGGTCGGCGGTGTTGCGGTGACGCTCGGACTGGCTACACCGCACGCCAGCCTTGACCTCGACGAGATCCGGAAGGACTACCCCAACGCCTTTGAGCCGTGGACTGCCGACGACGACCGTCGCCTGATCCGCCGTTTCCATGAGGGTGCCTCTATGGCTGAACTCTGTTCCGAGTTCGGCAGGAACGTTGGCGGGATCTCGTCCCGACTGAAGCTGCACAAGCTCACCGCGCCAAAACCGCCTCAGCCGGCGTCCCGCAATGAGGATTACGCCGAGCCACCGAACGAGCCGAACGGTGAGGAGTGGGCGTAGCCGGCCCTGCTTCCGCAGTCTGACCCGGTGACTGTCGGTGGCGTCAAGGCCACCTTGACGGATGCTTTGGGGCGCGCACCGGACAAAGGCGGTGCCGCGACGAGGCCGTGGTGGGGATGCGGCGCGAGCATCACGGGCAGGCCCCCGCCTGCCGGCAACGCCGGCCCGAGGGGTCGCAGAGGCTCCGGGGTCAAGGGCGGCCCGCAGGGCCGTCGCGCAGCGATGCGAAGCACCCTTGAGGCTGGAGGGGCGGCCCCGCATCCTCCGCGCCGCATCCCCACCACGGCCGGCGGTGACTCGACCTACGGCGCGGCGGTGCGACGGCCGCCGCGTCCCGGCCGGCTGCCGGCCCACGAACCTCGACCACCCTTGCCGCTACCGTCTGCGGCGGTCCGGGGTTCCCGCTCTCCGCGCCAGCCGATGGGCACTGGGCGTGCTGCGCAGCTTTGGGCTTGCCCGCTGCGCAGCGCGGCGCCCAATCGGCGGCGCGTGCGGCCCGTTTAGGGCCGCCTTGAAGACGTACAGAAACTTTGAACCACTTCGCCGGCAGCCGGCCGGCCTCGTGTCGTCGGCCAGCGGACACGGGATGGTGCGGACCGAGTGCGCTCCGTACCCTGGGCGGCATGGCCGCCCTCGTCGATGCCGCTCGGGAAGTCGCGCGACAGCTGTTGGAGACGCCGTTGCCCCGCCGTTGGAGTCACGTCCAGGCCGTCGCTGCCAAAGCGGACCGGATCAGCGCGGCGGTACCGGTCGAGGATCGTGATGTGCTGGTGGCGTCGGCGTGGTTACACGACGTGGGTTACAGCCCGGACCTGGTCGACACCGGCTTCCACTCCCTCGACGGTGGCCGTTGGCTACGGCGTGAGAGGTACGACGAGCGAATCGCCGCTTTGGTGGCTCACCACTCCTGTGCCTGGCTGGAAGCAGAGGAACGAGGGCTCGCCGAGGTCCTGGCCGCCGAGTTCCCTCGGGAGGAAACCGCGGTGACCGATGCTCTCTGCTTCTCGGACATGACGACCGGCCCGGACGGGCAGGACTTCGAGGTTCTGGAACGGCTGGCGGAGATCCGGTCGCGGTACGGGCCGGAGCACCTGGTGACCCGGTTCATCCGTCGGGCAGAGCCGGAGATGGTCGCCGCTGTGCAGCGGACTCAGCGCCGGTTCGCTGGCAACGCTCAGCGTCAGCCGATATAGGGCTGCGCCTCGTTCTCGTAGCCGTGGGTGATGCGGAGCAGGGTTGACGGGTGGATGTCGTACGCGGGCAGCTCGTCGCGGGCAACCCACCGGACTTCGCGTGACTCGTCGCTCGGGCTCGGGGTGCCGCTGACGGGTACGGCGCGAAAGCAGAGCGAGAACTGCTGCCGTACCTCGCCATCGGAGTACGCGACAACATGCCCGGGGTCGGAGTAGACGCCGACGATGCCAGTCACTTCCACCCTGATGCCAGTCTCCTCGTGGGTCTCTCGGACCGCTGTCTCTGCGACCGACTCGCCAATCTCCTGGCCACCGCCGGGCAGGGACCACAGGCCGTTGTCGGTGCGCTGGATGAGCAGCACCCGTCCTTGCTCGTCTCGGACGAAGACGGAGACGGCCACCACGATGCTGTTGGCCTTCGGCGCGTTCGGGTCGTGGTAGTGCTCGGTCCTCGCCATGGATCTAGGTTGCCACCTTGTCGCCCGGTTGCGACTTCGAGGCGGCCAGAACCCTGTCGAAGCTGTCGGAGTAGGTGCGGAACAGATCGCCGCCGTTGAGCTTGCGCAGGTGCATCACGGGGGCGTGTGGCGCCGGGAACCCGAGTACATGCATGTTCACCAGCATTTCGTCATCGAACCGATAGATCGAGTTGTACAGCGTCGTGTCGTGATAGCGCACCTTGACTCCCGGAATGCCATCGAGCCGGCCGTAGTACTGCTGGACCTGGCGGATCTTCGCCGACATGACACCGGGCGCACCCTCCTCGACGCTCTTCCGCTCGATGGCAGCGCTGGTGGGGTCACCGAGCAGAACCGTAACGGCGACTCCGTCAATTGCCTTCTGGTGCAATGTGTCGATGAGTCGTGGATCCTGCTCGACGAGGAATAGGCCGGCGTAGGCCAGGACGTCGATCCGCTGCTCGGCCCGTTCGATCAGTTGATGCCACAGGTCGTACGGCACCGATGAACGCCGGGAGTAGAGCTGAATCATCTCGCTCTGGCCGATTCTCGACGCCTTCTCCGGGGTCACTGCCTTCGGCCACAGGTAGGGCACGTCTTGTCGCACTATCGCCGCGATGGCGTGCTGGTGGCGAGGGTACGGCGTGCGGTCCTGCGTGATCCACCGCTCCACCGTCTTTGGGTCGACGCCGATCCGCTCGGCCACCGCGACCGGGGTGAGCCCGTTTCGCAGGATGGCATCGCGCAGCCGTTCGTTCGCCATCGGACCCTCCTCAAGGGACAACTAGGGACGCATTCATGCTATCCAAGACGTCCTTTAGTCGTCCAGTCCATCGGATGGGTCGTCTCCCGGAATAGAGGACTCTCTTTCCCAGAGAGGCCACGAGCAAGAGTCCACCGGGGACAAGCTCAACAATTGGCCCGAGACACAGGAGGTATGTAAGTGAAGCTGTACGTGGACACCAAGGCGAAGCAGGTGACGGTGTCGAGGGACCCGGAGCCGAAGAACGACCAGAACGGCAATCAGCGGTCGGAGAAGGGAACGGGCCGGCTCATGTGGTCGACCCAGGTCTTCGTTCTCGACGAGAACGGCGGTGAGGTCATCACCATCACCACGGCGGGTGAGAAGCCGGGTGTGATGGTGGGGCAGCTCATCGAGGTCGAGCAGTTGGAGGCCATCCCGTGGGCGACCAACGGGCGTAACGGCGTCGCGTTCCGTGCGATCTCGCTGAAGCCGAAGGCTGGTTCGGCGGCCAAGTAAGTCCTTCGCACAGCGTGCTGTGTGACGTCTCGCGGTGTCTGACCTTCAAGCGGCCTGAGGTCCGCTGATCCACAACAGGTGAAATACAGTCCGAGAGCGGCTCTGGCGTCCAACGTTCTCGGCCTGGTGACTACGACCGGTGGTCACACCCCCGCAAGAGCTGGCGCGGGGTCGGTACTGGCGTCCAAACCTGCCGACCCCGTGCCCTCCAACTCATCCGTCCCTCGTGCAAGGGAGGACTCGTCGTGTCCAAGTCTAGCGCCCGCCGTCCGTTCGGCGGAAAGTCATCCGGAACGGTGACGGTCATTGAGGCCCGTGTTCACCGGTCCTGGGCTCGGAACGCCCGGATGGCGTTCGTGTTGACGGCGGTCATCGCCGGCATCTTGGCGGCCGTGGTCGCCGCCTCCTACATGCACCCGATCCTGGCCCTGTTCGTCGGCGTGTTCGTCGGTGTTCCCCTGGGTGGGATCGTGTGGGTGCTGGTCCGTATCTGGCCGGTGATCCGGCTGCTGTGGTGGTGGACCCCGGAAATCATCCTCGCCGGCCTGCTCCTGACCGGCTGGGTCCAACTCGCCGCGAACACTCCGACCCTGGTGACCCTGCTCGTCGTCGCCCTGGTCGTCGGTGTCCCGGCTGGCGTGACTCCGGTCCGCCGCCGGCTGGTGGCGTGGGGATGGTGCCTGATCGTTCGGCATCGACTGCGGGTGTGCTTCGCGCAGTTCATCATCGCCAACCAGTCCGGTTCGCTGCCGCTGATCCTGTGGGCCGTCCCGACCCCGGTCGGTGAACGAGTCTGGGTCTACCTGCGACCTGGGCTGTCGGTCAAGGATCTGGAAGGCCGGTTGGACAAGATCGCCGTGACCTGCCACGCCTCCACCGTGCTCATCGAACGGGCCTCGGACGGCAACTCCGCCTACGTGCGGTTCGACATCAAACGCCGCGAAGTCCTCACGGCGAACGTCGGTTCGCCGCTGGTCGACGTGATCGACCCGGACACCCCCACCCTCGTGGAGCAGGCACCCCCGGTGGTGCCGACCGCTCTGGACCTGCCCGACGTGCAGGCACCCACCATCACCCTCCCCAAACAGGGCACGGGTGATCGGAAGCCGGCCAAGCCGGCCGCCACGACGGCCAACGGCACCAAGCCTGCGGCCACGTCGGCGGATGCCGACGACGACGTCTCCGACTGGATCTAACCCCTACCCACACCGGGACGCGAGGAGCCCTGCGGGCTCGCTCGTGTGGCTTCTCGCGCCCACCAACGCCCGAAGGAGGGCACCCATGGCTACCGCTACCGCCTCCCCGTCTGCTGCGGGGGTTCCGGTGGGGCCCGGCCTGTCGATGTTCGACCCGATCTTCATCGGCATCGACGAGTTCGGCCAGCCCGTCTACATCACCCTCGCCTACCGCAACCTCCTCGCCGGTGGTGAACCCGGCGGAGGTAAGTCCGGCCTGCTCAACGCCATCGCCGCGCACGCCGCCCTGTCCGTCGACTCCCGCCTCGTGCTGCTGGACGGCAAGCTCGTCGAGCTGGGGCAGTGGGAAGACTCCGCCGACGCGTTCATCGGCCCCGACATGCCCGCAGCCCTCGACGTCCTGCGACGCCTCCAGCTGGTGATGAACAACCGCTACGCCTGGCTGCGCGCCCACAACCGGCGCAAGCTCACCGCCGCCGACCGCCTGTCCGTGATTACGGTCCTGGTCGACGAAATCGCCTTCTACTCCGCCACCGTCGGCAGCAAGCAGGAACAGGAAGAGTTCGTCGCTCTCCTGCGTGACCTGGTCGCCCGGGGCCGTGCCGCCGGTATTCCGGTGGTGGCCGCGACGCAGCGGCCGTCGTTCGACATCATCCCCACCTCGCTGCGGGACCTGTTCGGCTACCGGGCCGCGTTCCGCTGCACCACCCCCAACTCCTCCAACATCGTCCTCGGCCACGGGTGGGCCGAGCAGGGCTACTCCGCCACCGACATCGCCCCCACCAACCAGGGAGCGGCCTACCTCATCGCCGAAGGCGGTGTTCCGCGTCGGATCAAGGTCGCCTACCTCACCGACGCGCAGATCGCCGGCATCGCCGACTACGCCGCCTGGATCCGCCGACCCGCCACCATCAGCGCCCCTGCCGGCTCTCCCGCTGATTGGGGGATGGCGGCATGACCACCCGCGAACGCGCCTACACGAAGGCCAGCAACCAGCGCGCGAACCAGTACACGGAGATCTGGGTCGTCGGCAATCCGGAAGACCTGGCCGTGATGATCCAGGCCGCCAGTGCCACGGGCCGGCTCGTCTACGTCTCCGCCCCACACCTGATGGGCGGCGACGACACCCGACACCGCCGCTACCTGCGGCTCCGCAACCGATAGCAGTCGACAGGACCGGAATCGGCCTCGCAAGCACACCGGTCCTGCCGACCTCCACCAACAGCCCCGAAAGGACGTGGCTGCCATGAAGGCTACCCAAAACCCACCCACCGCAGTCCAGGTCACACCCGCTGACCTGCTGCGGATGGCCGCCCTCTACCTACGCCGGCACGGCTGGCACCAGGGCACCTACTACCACCCCACCACCGACACCCCCACCCCGCCGGCCTGCGCCGCCGGGGCCATCGGCATCGCCACCACCGGCCACACCGTGGAGCACTTCTCCCAGCTCGCCCCGGACGCCCTGGGCGACTACCTCGCCACGCTCGCCGCGTTCGTCGACTACCTCGACACCACCTACCCGCTGTTCCTCGTCGACGACGACGGCTTCGTCATCGACGAACACACCTCCCCCTACTCGTGGAACGACGACCCGACCCGGACCGCCGAGCAGGTCATCACCGCCCTAGAAACCGCCGCCGACGAGTGGGACCGCCTCCACACCACCGGAGGTGAGAACCGATGAACACCGTCAAGAAGCCCTTGACACCCCGCCTGCCGGTGCAGAAGCGGCGGGATGTCGTCGAGAACGACGAGTTCGCCGCGTTCGCTCGGCGCATCATCCGCGCCCACGGTCGCCGCGTCGCCACCGGAGACGTCGAAGCCCTCCGCGACCTGACCGCTCTGTCGGCGGTCATCGACCAGGCCATCACCGACGCCGTGATCGGCCTTCGGGCCTTCGGCTACTCGTGGGCCGAGATCGGCTCCCGACTCGGCATCTCCCGACAGGCCGCCCAACAGCGCTGGGGCGGTGACCAGTCGTGACCGACTTCGCTGACCACATCGGGCTACGGGTCCGCTTCTACGACCCGCTCGGCACCCGCCACGGGTTCCCCACCTTCCCCTACCGCATGGCCCCGGCTGGCCTAGCCACCCTGCGGCAACTGCGCGCCGCAGGACTACGCCCCGGCGGCAACGACCCGGTCGCGCAGATCCTCTGGCGACGCGGCAAGCGGGTCGCCTACCTGTACCGCCTCGATTGGGCCAAGCCCAAACGCACCGCCACCCCCGCACAGCGGGAGGCCATCGCCAAGGCCCTACGCGCCCGGCGCACCTGCCGCTACTGCGCCCAGGTCAAGCCCTACTACATCCCCCGCCGATACGGCTGCTGCCTCGACTGCCACGAAGGGAGCACCCCATGATCTTTTTCGACGACTTCTGCCCGCTGTGCATCGAGCAGAACACCCCCGCCGGTGTTCACGACATCCTCGGCCCCGTCTTCGTGCCCTGCCCGGCCTGCTTCGGCCGCTGCCTGCTCTGCGAAGGCGAAGGACTGTTCCCGGCCGACTTCACCTGCCTGCCCTGCTTCCGCCAGCAACTCGCCGCGCTCGGCCTGGTGCCGATCATGTGCGCCCGCTGCTCCGGCGTGGTCGACCTCATCCCCACCGACCGTCTCCCGGAGGTGATCCCTCATGGCGACCACTAACCCGCCCGCCTCGTGGCCGGCACGTCTGGAGGGCGTCGTCCTGGTCCTCATCGTCATCTTCGTCGGCCTCGCCGCCGGAGCCGCCTCCTTCACCCACGTCCACGACTGGACCATGGCCAACAGCCCCGACAACACCCCCGGCTGGTTCGGCTGGGCCAACGCCGTCATCTCCGAACTCGTCCCCGTCGCCTGCCTACTCATCATCCGCCGCCGCAAGCGCCACGGCGGCCCCATCGGCTACCCCCTCGTCCTCCTGGTGGCCTTCGCCGGCTTCTCCCTCGCCGCACAACTCGGCGTCGCCGTCGGCAAAGTCGGCCCCACCGGCTGGTTCCTCTCCGCCGTACCCGCCCTCGCCTTCATGGCCCTGGTCAAACTCGTCCTCACCCCCGTCAACAACGACAACCCACCACCGACACCCACACCCGAACCGATCCGGGTCCCCGCCGCCGAGCAGGCCGTGACTGAACCGGTACCACCGGCCGCAATCACCGCACCCGACCACACCTCGACCGTCGAGCCGACACCTGCACCGGCTATCGAGCCGGAGCCTGTCACCGTGCCGGCCGCCACGCCGGTCGACGTCCCCACCCACCTGGTACCTATGGCCCGGTTCTCGGCCGTGCAGCACGAACAGGCCACCGGACGACCCATCACCGCCGACGAGCTGGCCGACCGACTCGACATCACCCCCACCAGCGCCGGCCACCTGCTCGCCACTCTCAACGGCGGTGGGCGATGACCATCGTTCTCGTCGACGTCGAGCACATCACCCACACCTGCCCCGCCGACCCGGAACCGCACCCGTTCGACACCCGGCGCACCGTCATCGACGTCATCCCCGGCGGTCCCTGCCGCACTCCGGTCACCATCCGCTGCGGCAACGTGACCACCCAGATTCCCTGTCACCGGCATGAGCCGGCCAAGCGCCAGTGCGGCGCCTGCCGGACCATCGTGCGCGAACGCACCATCACCACCCGCCCCCACACCCTCGGGGTTGCGGCTTGATGGCGTCGACGCTGGACCTCACACCCCGCGCTTCGGCCCGGGGTGTGGGCTCGAACGCCGACACCACCGCACCCGTGTACGACTACACCGCCACCGGCTCCGCCCTCCTGCGCGCCACCCGCCCGGACTACTTCGGCTGGCTGGACCACGTCCGCGCCGCCGCCGGCTGCACCCGCCCCATCCGCCTCGCCGGCCAACTCCTCACCGTCGAGCAATCCACCGGCCGGGTGCTGGAGCAGCGACACACCGACGCCATGCCCGACGCCGCCATCTACACCGCCTGCGGCAACCGACGCGCCACCGTCTGCCCGTCCTGCGCGCACACCTACCAACGCGACGCCTTCCAACTCCTGCGCGCCGGCCTGATCGGCGGCAAGGGCGTCCCGGAGACCGTCGCCGGGCATCCGGCGGTCTTCGCCACCTTCACCGCACCATCGTTCGGCAGCGTCCACACCCGCGTGACCCGCAAGCACACCTGCGGCAACCGGCGTCGCTGTGACTGCCGCGCCGAACCCTGCCACGCCCGTCGGGATGTCGGCCTGTGCGAGCACGGCCACCCCGCCGTCTGCTGGGCTCGACATGAACCCGGTGACGCGGTGCTTGGTCGGCCGCTGTGCCTGGACTGCTACGACCACGACCACCAGGTCGTGTGGAACCTGTTCTCCGGCGAGCTGTGGCACCGCACCAAACAAGCCGCGGAACGCTGGCTCGCCAAACTCGCCCGACGCCGCGGCGTCCCCCGCGTCGAGGTCGTCAACGCCTCCGGCAACATCCGCAAAGTCCCACCCGTCCGGCTCTCGCCGGGCAAGGTGGCGGAGTTGCAGGCACGGGGAGCGGTGCACTTCCACGCCATCGCTCGCCTCGACGGCGTCCACCCCGACAACCCCGACGCCGTCATCCCACCCCCGGCAGGCTTCGGTGTCGGCGACCTGGTCGACGCACTCCACCACGCCGCCGAGCAGATCGCCTTCCACACCCCTGCCCACCCAGACCGGCCCGACGGCTGGCCGATCGCATGGGGCGAGCAGGTCGACGTACGGCCAATCACCGCCGACGGCGCTGGTGAGGTCACCGACGGCATGGTCGCCGGTTACCTTGCCAAGTACGCCACCAAGAGCACCGAGGCCACCGGGCACACCTCCACCCGCCTGACCGCCGACAGCATCGGGGACTACGCCGACCCTGAGGGCGACCACACCGCCCGCCTCATCGACGCCTGCTGGCGCATCGGCCGACCCACCGGCACACCCGTGCCATTGTCCGAGCGGCCCCGGGAACCTCGACCCCGGCCCGGCTTCATCCAGCGCTGGGAGTGTCCCGACTGCGGCACCCACACCCGCTACGCCGCCTGCCCCACCTGCGTCGCCCACCGTCAAGCCGCCCTTGACACCGAACCGGCGAAACCCGCCACCGGCAACCCCTACGCCCGGCTGCGCCGCTGGGCGCACATGCTCGGCTTCGGCGGCCACTTCCTCACCAAGGGCCGCCGCTACTCGGTCACCTTCCAACTCCTACGCGACACCCGCGTCAGCTACCGGCGGCACGAACACCACGACCAGGCCGACGAGCACCCCGGCGCGCTCCGCGTCGTCGACCTCGACGACGACACGACCCTGATCGTCGGCACCCTCACCTTCGCCGGCGTCGGCTGGCACACCACCGGAGACGCCCTCCTCGCCGCCACCGCCGCCGCCATGGCCCGCGAACGACAAAGCGCCGGCCGCGAAGAACTCGCCCACGAACTCGGCACCCCTCAACCCGCCCTCACGCCCGCCGCATGACCTAGGAGGCCCCCAAGCCATGAGCTACACGCGAACCGGCGCTGGCCGACGAAATCCGCAATCACACCATCTGCAACAGAGGAGAGAATCCTTGGCTCCAGTCGTCCCGGCCTCTCCGCCGGAACTGTGGTCGATCAACGAGACGGCCGCGTTTCTCCGTGTTCCCGTCGGCACGCTCTACCAGTGGCGGCACCGTCGAACCGGGCCGCGCGCCTTCAAGGTCGGCCGGCACCTCCGCTACAACCCGGCTGAGGTCCGGGCGTGGCTGGAAGACCAGGCGGCCTGACATGCCGATCGATGACCTGTGGTTCCTCAAGAAGCGTGACCCCGCCACGAAGAAGCCGCTTCCCTCGAAGCGGCACGGCCGGGGGAAGCGCTGGCGGGTTCGCTACGTTGACGCCGATAACGACGACCGCGAAAAGCTGTTCGATCTCAAGCGCGACGCGGAAGTCTTCGACTTGGCGTGCCGCTCGGGTGTGGCACCGCAGGTGCAGGTGAAACGGGAGGAAGCCCGGCTAACCTTCGCCGAGTACGCGCAGCGGTGGCGGGAATCGCGCGAATCGGGTTGGGCGACGGAGACGCGACGCCGCATCCCGCAGAACCTGCGAAAGCACCTGCTACCCGTCTTCGGTGAGAAGGCCATCCGTTCCATCAACCTCACCGATGTGCTGTCCTGGCTTGGCCGACTGCTCGACGAAGGCACCCAGAAATCGTCGGTCAGCCTGTACTTCGGGCTGTTCAAGACCATCATGAACGCCGCCGTCATCGACAAGGTGATTCCCGACAACCCCTGCAACAGTGTGAAGCTCGCGCAGATCCTGCGTGGACTCTCGCGTGCCCCGAAATGGGTTCCCACCAGCGACCAGGTGCTCAAGCTTGTCGATGTGGTGCCGCGTTGCTTCCGGGCCGCCATCTGGCTGGGAGCAGGCGAGGGACTTCGCCTCGGCGAGGTCTTGGGCCTGGAAGACGGTCCCCGCTGCGCGGACTACGACCGGGGCGAGCTGCACGTCGTCCAGCAGTTGCGGCACTCGCCAACGCACTACGGCGGCTTCTACCTCTCGACACCGAAGAGCGGTTCGGTCGGCACCGTGGACCTGGACGCGGTGGTCGCGGAGGAACTGACCGCGCACGTGGCCAACGTCGGTCCTGTCGAGTTCGAGCTACCCGACATCACTTCGGGGGAGCGGCTGACCCGTCGGGTGGCGGTCCTGTTCACCTCGTCGCGGGGAAAGCTGTTGACCGACACCTACTGGTCGGAGTTGTGGGCGGACTGGCGGGAGGCCGCTGGCTGGCCGAAGGAAGGCACCTTCCACTCCCTGCGCCACTTCTTCGCCACCACCCTCATGAGTAACGGCGTCGAGCCCCAGGAGGTGCAGAAGGCGCTGCGGCACGCGAACCTGCGGATCACGCTGGAAACCTATGTCCACTGGCTGCCGAAGAAGGATCGGCCGCGCGGCCTGGTCGGTGGGCTCCTGCGACAGGCAGGCAGCGAGCGACCGGAAGCTCCCACCGACCAAGATCGGAGCTGAGTTGTGCCCTCGTTGTGCCCGATGATCTTCTTTCGGCGTTACCGCAGCTCATCGGCGGTTGGTGGTGGGCCGCCAGGGACTCGAACCCTGAACCTATGGATTGCCGGCGAGTCGGCCGGATCAGGTCCGGTGCGAGGTCATCCGGCCTTCTGGCGCGCATCTCGGTCCGGTTCGGCTGGCACGGTTGCTGTACTTCGCTGCTGTACTGCTGGCTTCAGACGAGACGCTGGATACGCACCTTGGGCTGCTCGTTCCGGAGGTGGCCTAGCTTGTGCTGGCGGACCTGCTCGTCCCAGACTTCCTGGTCGTAGTCAGGGCCGGGCGGAACCCACCTGTGCGAGCCATCGCTGTAGTGGAACTTCTCGTCGCCGGGCCGAAGGATGCTCATCGGGTCCAGCCGAGGAATCGGTGGTGCAGGTGGCCGGCGGGGACGTGGGTTAGGTCCTGGGCGGCGTCGACGAGCTGGGCGGCCAGGTAGAGGGCTAGCGACACGGGCGCGCTGTCGTACTCCGCTCGCAGCTCCCGCCGCCGAGTCTGGCAGGGCCAGTCGGCACCGCAGCCGCCGCACGTCCAACCCGGCGTGATCGGGAGGTGAGTCGTCATCGCGGCGTCTCCCGCCCTGCCGGTTGCTCCGACGACTGTGCAGATCGCTGGCCGTCTGCTGACGGCCAGTGGCATCGGCTGATCGGAATCCGATGCCTGGCGCGGCAGGGCAACTCGCTGCCGCAGCGGCAGACCTTCCGCCATCGCCGCCATGACCAGACCGGCCGATGTCGCCTCGCCAGGGACAGAGTCTGTCAGGCTGTGCCAGCGAACTGCCCGGCAATGCTGATCGTCGTTGCCGCGATCGTCGAGAGTATGCCCACGATCGCGCCTAGGGTCGTCAGTCCCTCCCTGGGTGACGCCCAGAGCCCACGGTTCATTTGACGCCAGGCGTGCGGAACGATGGTCATCCTGAGCTTCTGCCACTTGTGCTGCCGCTTGCTGCACCCAAGCAGGAGGCCGGCTGAGTTGTTCCGGCATAGGGTTCCGTCCCGGTTGACGGCACAGCACCACACGGGAGCTTGGAACAGGAAGAAGCCAGTCACCAGTATCGACAGTACGAACAGCGCTACAGGCCCCACGGAGCGAGTCCACCAAGCCGTGACGAGGATGACGAACGCTAGATAGCCCCAATACTGCCCCAGACCTTTCATGGTGATCGAAGGTAGTTGATCGCATGCCCTCGGTAACTGTCATTTGTCCGGCACCCGACATGCAGACTGCCGGACGTTACTTGGCCTTGAACTGGAACCGGGTGCCAGGCGAACCGGACATCGGTCGCCCATCACTCGCCTGGGCTGCACAAACACTCGGCATCGAGTGTCATCGTTGGTCAACTACTGGTTGACGTTCTACGGCCTGGCGACGGCCTGAGGCCAGGGGCATTTTGGCCCCTCGCTTGGAATGATCTGGGCGCGTCGTCCGGCGGGGGCGTTCGCGTGCACGACCTCGGGTGACTATCCGCAGCCGACGACTGGCGACTCTCCTCACTGCTGCTGTCGAACTCAACTGCTCTGTACCAGACTGAGCGCTCGCCATACCATCACCGGATGGCCACAGAGGAGCCGCTCCCCCACAACGAGGTCAAGCGCTCAGGCGGCAAGGCGGC
>NZ_JBAGKI010000060.1:0-35046 GCF_036689795.1 Micromonospora palythoicola
CCCCCCCCCCCACCCCCCCCCCCCACCCCCGGCGCCCCCCCCGGGGGGCGGGCGCGCCCCCCCCCCCCCCCCCCCCCACGGATCTGCACCATGGTCACCCGGATGCCGCGCCGCACCCGGGGCAACGTCAACAAGCCGACGCAGGCGGTGGCGAGCGTGGCCACCGCGAGCAGCAGTCCGGCGATGTCTCGGCCCGCCACCGCCAGGCCGGCCACCGCCGCGAGCCCGACCCCCGCCACGGTGACCGCCGCCGCGGCCAGCATCCGGGCGTCGATCAAGGGTTCGCGCACCACGAGCCGGGCGAAGGTGGCCGCGCAGAGGTTCTCGGTCACGATGCCGGCGGCCCACGCCACCGCCGCCCCGGTCGCTCCGTGGGCGGGGATCAGCGCCAACCCGCCGCCGACGGTGACCAGCAGTCCGGCCAGTGCCGCGGCCAGATGCAGGCCGCTGCGCCCGCCCATCAGCAGCAGACTCTGCACGTTGCCGACCCCGGTGTTGACGAGCATCGCCAGGGCCAGCACCGTCATCGCGGCGGCCCCGGTGGTGAACTCCGGGCCGAACAGCGCCAGGAAGGCCGGCGCGAAGACGGCGAGCAGCAGGTACACCGGCCAGGAGAGCACCAGGCCCCAGGCGGTCAGCTGCCGGTGCACCGCGGCGGCGGCGGCCCGCTCGCCCCGGCCGAGCAGCCGGGACAGTTGCGGGGCGGTGGCCACCCGCAGCCCCTGCATGGCGAGTTGGCCGGCGAGGACGTAGCGGCCGACGGCACCGAAGACACCGGCGTCGGCCGGGCCGGCCAGGGCCGAGGTGAGCAGCACCCCGATCCACATGCTGCCCGCGTCGATCGCCGCCGAGGCGGCGCGGGGCAGCGCGAACCGCCAGAACGTGGCCCAGTCGCCGGGCCGCGGACGCAGCGGGGCGCCGGCGCCGATCCCGAGCGGCCCGGCCACCAGGATCAGACACACCAGCAGCGCCACGGCGGCGGGCACCAGCCAGCCGGTCATCCCCGCCAGGAGCCCGCCGCCGGCGAGCACCGCCGCGCCGACGAGCAGGGGGCGGGCGACCGGCAGCAGCAGGAACTGGACCGCGACGTAGGACCGCATCGGGCGGACGCAGCGCACGACCGCGAGCAGCAGGTTCATCGCGACCACCACGGGCACCGCCGCGAAGGTCACCACCAGCAGCGGCCCGCCCGCCGGTCCCAGCAGCCGACCGGCGAGCGGCCCGGCCAGCCACGCGCCGCCCACCGCGACCAGCACGGCCACCAGCAACGGTGGGATCATGGCGACCGGCAGCACCCGGGCGCCGTCCCCGGTGGCACCGGCCCGGCGCCGGGGCAACGCCCAGATCAGACCGGTCTCCGCGCCGAGGGTGCAGATCGCGGCGGCGACGGTCACCACGCCGATGGCGGCGAAGAACGCACCCGCCCCGGTGGTGCCGTAGCCACGGGTGATGACCACCGCGAGCACGAAGCCGAACAGACCACTGGTCGCCGCGCCGAGCAGCCCGGCCACCCCGCTGCGGGTGCTGCGCCGGGTCTCGGCCGCCCCGTCGGCCGCCGCCGTGGCGGCGAGGGCGCTCGCCGTACGCCCGGGATCCTCGCCCGTCGGTGGGCTGGTGGTCGCCGTCACGCCGGCACCACCGCCGCCCGCCGCGACGAGCCACCCGGCGCGGTACGGCGTTCCCGTTCGCAGAGCGCGAACGCGAAGGCCACCGCGAAGAAGGCCACCGCGAGGTTCTGGTTGGCCATCCCGTAGAAGGGCACCTGTACCAGACAGATCAGCGGGACGACGGAGAGCCACTGCCCCGCCGCCGAGGTGGCCCGGGCGCAGCTCAGCGCGGCGGCGACGAACCAGGCCAGAAAGAAGAGCAGGGCCGGTACGCCGTGGCTGAACAACACCATCCACAACTGACCCTGGGTGCCGATCGGCGCGTCGGCGGTGACGGTGTCCACCTCCATCGGCGCGCCGTAGCCCAGCCAGGGCGAGTCACCCACCCGGCGCAGCACCTCGGCGTAGAGCGAGAGCCGGTCGGTGTTGGTGTCGCTGGACTCGACCCGATTGCCGATCAGCTCGGCGACCGGGATGAACAGGCTGGCGACGCCGCCGAGTACCACCATCCCACCGATGGAGGCGGCCACCCGGACGTTGCCGCGCAGCGCCGCCCGCACCCCGAGCACGGCCAGCCCGACGCCGAGGCTGAGGAACATCGCTCGGTTGAGCGTGAGGAACGCCGGAACCAGCGACACCGGCAACGACGCCAGCAGCGCCCAGCGCAGCAGGCCGCGCCGCCGCAGCATGGTGTACGCGACCACACACGGCAACGTCATCGCGTACGCGCTGCCGTAGTTGTTGGTGTACGCGTACGGGGCCGCCGGGCGGTAGATCGGGTTGAGTGACCGGGCGCTGAACTCCGCGGTGCTCAGGTGGACCATGTCGCTGATGAACGGCACCCCGGACACGCCCGGTGGAAGCAGCGCCTCGACCGGGGTGGTCAGTTCCAGGCGCGGCACCAGCACGCCCAGCCAGCCCAGCGCGACAAGGGCGAACCAGAACGCGCACAGCGGCACCAGCACGGCGGCCTGGTCGGGACGCTCCCGGGCGACGGTGTAGACGTAGACCGCGACGACGAGCGCGGTGAGGTAGAACGCCAGCCGCAGCACGAAGGTGGGCAGCGAGCTCGGTGCCGCCAGTCGGGTCACGCTGACCGCCGCGAGGGCCACGAACAGCAGCCAGATTCCCGTGGCGGGGGGCAGCGGCACCCGGCCCCGGGTGGCCAGCAGGGTGAACAGCAGGGCACCCAGCAGCGGCCAACCGAGGTAGAAGGCGCCGGCCACCCACCAGAGCGGGACCAGCCCGAACATCGCCACCAACGGCCACAGCGGCAGTCGGGGCGGCAGCGGGGAGGTGGGCCGCACGGCGGCGGCGGCCGGTCGGGGCGGCTCGGTGGTCGCCGGGGCGCGGGTGAGCGGCACGCCTCAGCTCCGCCCGCTGCGACACAGCACGAAGCCCAGCGGGTTGACCCCGGCCGCCCGCAGCCGCTCGGCGAGCCGGCGCAGGTCGGCCTGACGGGTGCGGTCGCGTTCGACCACGACGACGGCGGTCCCCTGCCGGGCCGCCGCCACACCCCGCTCGTCGGCCTCGGCCGGCGGGGCGTTGTACAGCACCAGACGGTGGTCGGCGCCCTGCCGCCAGGTGCCGAACCGCACGCTGCCGGCACCCACCACGACCTGCTCGTCCCCGGTGACCCGTCCGTTCTCGCCGCTGCTGGCGGTCTTGGCGACGCGGGGCAGGGTGAGCGTGGCTTCCGGGTCGGTCGAGGGCCGGGCGCCGACCGGATGCGGGGAGGGACGTCGGGTGATCACCTCGGTCGGGCCGTCGTCGGTGTCCGGGGCGGCGGTGCGCGGTTTTGGCACGGTGGGTCGGGTCGGGTCGATGGCCGCCGGCAACCGGCCCCGGTCGGTGAGCACCGTGGCCCGCAGCCGGTCGATCCGGCCGCTGTCGTCGGCCACGAACACCTCCCGCCCGGCCACGGCGAGGGCGACCGCGAGCCCGGCGGTGATCGCGGTGGCGTCCTCGCGGGCGGTCACCACCGCGACCCGGGCGGGTTGGCGTACCCGCTCGGCGACGGCCATCGCCACGTAGCGGATGTCGGCGTCGACCGCCCGGCCGCGTAGCCGGGCGCGGCGGACGGTGCCCAGCAGCGGCAGGCCGGTGCTGTCCCGCGCATCGGCCACGCTGCGGATGCGCCGGTCCGCCGACTCCCACAGGAAGGCGAGCACCAGACCGATCACGGTCCCACCGAGCAGCCCACCGGCGAGCAGCAACGACGAGCCCCCGGAGGTGGTGGCCAACGCCGGCTCGGCGCTACGGGTGACCCAGCCCGGGTTCACGTCGACCGCGGCGATCTCCGTGCGGGCGGAGCTGAGCTGGGTGAGCTGGTTGTTGATGCCGCCGAGTTCGGCGACCGCCGCGTCCGCGGCGGCGGCGTCCCGGGCGTTGTTGATCCTGCGCTGCACGGTGTTGCGCTGGGCGACGACCTTCTCGATGCTCTCGTCGTACGAGTTCAGCATCTCCTCGCGCTGCTTCTCGTACATCCCGCGCCGGATGTCCAGATAGCTCTGCGCGGCCAGGTTGGCGCCGGCCACCGCCCGTTCGGCGTCGCCGGCCCGGTAGATGAAGCGCAGGATCTGACCGCCGGCGGGCACCTCGACCTCGAGGGCGTCGCGCACCGTGCGCTGGTCCGAGTCGAATGTCGCGGCGAGTTTCGCGACGACCTCGGTGCCGGTGGCGATCCCGCTCTCCACGTTCATGTTCACCGCCCGGTCGGCGGCGGCGCCGCTGGGCGTGAAGGCGTCGGTGACCACCGGGCGGACCGCCACCACCGCGTTCGCCGTCACCGTTGCCGGCGACACCAGCACGTAGCCGACCGCGGCGAGCAGTCCACCCAGGGCCACCGCCGCTACCAACCGGATCCGGTGCAGGGGCACCCGCAGCATGTCGGTGATGGTGACGCTGCGGGACGTCGGGGCGCTGGCCGGACCGTCGCCGGTCCAGCCGCTGGGCGCGGCATCAGTCATGGAACTTCTTCGCTATCTGTTGGGGATTGCCGATCACCACGACTCCGGGCGGCACGTCGGTGCGGACCACCGTCGCGGCACCCACGACGCTGTCCCGGCCGATCCGCACCCCCTTCATGACCAACGCGTGCGCACCGATCCACACGTTGTCCTCGACGGTGATCGGCGCTCGGCTGGCCGGCGTCGGCGGGTCGTGGCGTCGCTCCGGGTCCAGGTTGTGGAAGTCGTTGTCGAGCAGTTCGCAGTCCGACAGCAGGCACCGGTCGCCGATGGTCACCGAGGTCCAGGTGCCGATCCAGGTCGCGTTGAGCAGACAGTCGGCGCCCACCCGCACCTCGCCGGGCCCGGCGAAGCGGACCAGCTTGTTCAACCGGGTGTGCTCGCCGATGCTGACCCGCACGCCGCGGCGCAGCCGGATCCGGCCACGGATCTCCACCCCCGCCCCCAGCCGCAGGCGCGGATAGCGCAGCCGATACCAGCCACGCTTGGCCGCGAAGACGATACGCACGACGAGTCCACGTCGGATGCCGGACAACGAGCCTCCCCACCTTCCTCGGGTCGGCGGCGGAAGACCCGACGCCGACCCGAGGTGAACAAAATACCGAGGATTCGTTACGAACGGTGAACGCTACGGCACTGAAAAGAACATCGAGGCGGTCGACCAGGTCAGTTCCGGCGTCGCCTCGGCGACGAGCGTCGACTCCGTGCCGTTGACCGCGGCGGTGGGCGCCAGGGTCGGGTCGAACGCCACGCTGCGCAGCGATCCGTTGGTCGCCCCGTAGACGATCCGCCCGTCCACCCAGGCCATGCCGCGTACCGCCGACCAGGTCACACCCGTGGTGGGCAGCACGAACTCGGTGGCACCCAGGTAGCTGCCGTCGATCTCGAAGTAGCGGTAGTAGAGGTTGTTGGCACCGCTGCGGGTGTAGTAGAGCCGGCCGTCCACATAGAACGCGCCGGTCAACAGCGCCGGGTTGTACCAGTCGTTGTAGCCGGACGCCTCCCACGACCCACCGATCGTGGAGCCGTTGAACAGCGAGACGTCGATCCGGCTGCCGGTCGGTGTCCCGGCGACCACGTGGGACCAGTAGATCCGGTCGTCGACCAGCCAGGTCGCGCCCGCGTCGGTGTAGTTCGGCTGGCTGACGACGGTGGCGTTGGCGGTGTCCAGGGTGGTGCCGTCGAACGGCACCCGCGCCACCTCACCGGGACCGACGTTCAGGTGCAGGTGGCCACTGCTGCCCGTCGGCGGGTTCTTCGGGATGATCGTGCGCCCACCGCTGATCGGGAAGACACCGAGTCGGCCGTGGTACTCGTTGCCCATGCCGTCGGAGTTGTGTCCGAAGTAGAGGCCGGCGCTGCCGCGCCACAGCACGGGCACCGACGATCCCCAGGAGCTGGCACCGGAGGGCAGGTCGGAGCCGCCGCTGCGGCGGGGGTTCCAGTTCACCGGCATGCCGGTGGCCGGGGTGACCGCGCCGATGCCCAGCCGGTCGATGGCCCCGTTGCCGGCGCGGTCGCTGGCGTTCGGGTTGTTCAGCCAGCGGAAGTGGCCGCCGAGATAGATGATGTTGTCGGCCACCTCGACGGAGGTGATGGTGTCGTTGCCGGTGAAGTTGACCCAGGTGGCGACCTGGTTGGGCCCCCGGTGGGCGGTCTCGAAGCGGACCAGGGCGTCGCAGTAGGCGCTCGGCCAGCCCGACCCGCCGTTGGTGCCGACGACGAACCAGGTGCCGTCGCCGCCGAAGCGTACGTCCTGCACGTAGTGCACGAACGTCGTCGGGTTGGCGCACGGCGCGACGAACCGCTCCGAACTCCAGTCGATGACGCTCGGTGTGCCCGTCACGTCGATCAGTGCGATCTGGTTGCGCGGCAGGTCGTTGACGTAGAGGAAGTTGCCGCCGACGACGAGGGTGCCGCCGTCCGGGGAGACGTCGATGGTCCAGGCGTACATGCTGGTGCCGTGCCGGCCGACGGTCGTGTTGATGTCGAAGGTCGGATCGATCTCCCCGGTCGTCGCGTCCAACCGGCCGAGTCCGGAGTGCGCGGTGCCGTTGAGCCAGTTGAAGGCCCCGGCCACGTACAGCCAGTTGCCGTGCAGCACCAGGTCACGCACGGTGCCCCCGTCGGAGCGACCGGCCCAGCTGTCGATGATCATGCCGGTGGACGGTTCGAGCGCCACCAGGTTCCGGCGGGACACCCCGTTGACGTTCTTGAAGGCGCCGCCGACGATCAGCGTGCCGCCGGGGCCGGCGATGAGTGAGTTGACCGCACCGTCGAGCACCGGCAGGAAGGTCGTCGAGATCGTCCCGGTGGTCCGGTCGTACGCGAACAGATAGCTGCGGGCGATCCAGGCCGAGGCGGCCGTCTGGCGGATCTGCGTGAAGCTGCCGCCGACGTAGACCGTGTTGCCGATCTCGGCGAAGGCGCGAGCCTCACCGTTGCGGGCGTGCGGAGTCTGGTCGGCCGGATCGGTCGAGACCAGGGTGGCCGGCTCGGGTGCCGGTACCACGGCCGCGGAAGCCGCGGTGGGCACGGTAAGTACGGCCGCGACCGTCACCAACGCGACGGCCGCGGCCCGGAATCGATGCCGACGGATGGAACGCCACGACAAGGAGTATCTGGGCACGCTGCGCCTCCAGAGTGGACGAGAATGCACGTAGCGTGCCCGCTCCACGCTGGAGGGCGGCATCCGCCGATTGGACGGACGGTGGATCAGGAAACGGACAACCTCGCCTACCGTCGGATTTCCGACAATCGCTGTGGCGGCCCGTCCTCCTGACTCGGCTCAGCTCGGTTCAGCGGCCCCCTCCCGTCGGTTGCCGCAGGTAGCTGTCCCGTCCCGCGGCGGCGAATCCGGCCACCGCAGCCGCGTCCTGGTTCATCATCATGTTGCAGGTACTCGTCGTCTTCGTCATGCCCGCCGAGTTGAAGTAGATCGCCGCCTTGATCTTCGGGTGGGCCTTCAGCGCCGCCGGGAACTCCTCGAACCAGCGCCGCTTCGCGTTCGGATCGGCGGCGTTCATGTTGGTGCCGAACTCGGCGAGCATCCGCGGCTTGCCCGCACCGATGCCGTTCTCGTCGAGCCAGCGGTAGAAGGAGCCGATGGTGGTGCTGGGGCTCTTCCAGACGGTGCTGCCGTTGCAGACGTGGAAGTTGTACGGGTCCCACGCCACCCAGTCGACGTAGCGGTCACCGGGATAGAGCCCCGCGTACCGGTCGTAGTGGCCGGACCAGCCCATCATCGTCCAGACCCAGACGGCGTTGTCGGCCTTGGCGTCGGCGAACCGGTCGTGCACGTAGCGCCAGGCCCGGACGAAGTCGGCGTCGCTGCCCTTGGCCGGCTCGTCCTCCGGCTCGTGGTCGAACCCGATGAAGACCGGCTGGCCGATCGCCCGGATCCGGCCGGCGACCGCGTCGATCGTCGCGTCGTACCGTCCGCTGTAGACGTCCTTCCAGGTCAGCACCGTACCCGAGGAGAAGACCCGGCTCTCCCAGGCGAAGAACATGAGCCGCCCGTCGCGCATCTGCTGCTGTTGGAACTCGTCCGGGAAGGCGCCGTTGCTGCCGGTGTTCGAGAAGTCGTGATAGCGGTGGACGATGTCGAACTTCCGTCCCACCTGCTTCTCCACGTCGGTGATCGCCTTGCCGTGATCCCAGCCGGCGGCGGCGTTCGTCGGCGAGTACATCCCCCACCAGGCACCGCAGCCGGGGACCAGCTTCGCCGAGACCGTCCCACACTTGCCCGGTTCGGACGACGGCGGTGTGGTGGTGGGGCTGGGCCGGGCGGGCGACGGGCTCACGCTCGGCGAGGCGGTCGGCGAGGCCGGGGGACGGCTGGCGGTGGCCGACGGCGTCGGCGCGACGCTGGGCGAGGCCGACGGCGGCCGGATTCCCACCCCGTCGTAGCTGATCGCCAGGCGCGGGCGCAGATCGGCGTTGCGGTTCTCGCCGGAGGCCCAGTAGATGCGGCTGTCCAACCCGGCCTGCGCCAGCGACAGCGTCCAGATGCCGTTTCCGGTGACCAGACCCGAGACGTCCCACTCGTTGAATCCCTTGGCGACGCCGCTGACGGTGTCCAGCGCCGCGCCCAGCGGGGCCGGCATCGGACGGGCGGCGCGGGCGTCGAGGCGGGACTCGTGCGCGGTCACCGTCGCCTGGAACTTCTGCCAGGCGTGCACCCGCAGCGTGGCCCGTACGTTCACCGCGTTCGCCGGCAGCGAGGTGACCAGGAAGGTCAGCACCGCCTCACGGGCGCCGCGCGGATTGCCGTCGCAGGGCGCGGGACAGGTCGCCAGCGTCGACTTGACGCTGTTGTCGCCGTCCTGCGGCACCGCCGTGGCGGTGGTGTCGGCCACCACGGCGACCGACAGGTCGTCATCGGCGAGCAGCGGCACCATCGTCGCGCCGAGCCCCAGCACCACAGTGGTGCCGATGACGCCGAGCATCACGGCCTTACGCCGGCCGCCGCGATGTGGGATCAAGCGGTGCAGTCCGCGACTGGTCACGGATACTCCTCGTGTCTTCGACGATAACGCTGAGCAGCGTATCCGCGTACACAACGGAGCGTGCGGATGACGGCAGGACCTAAGCGCGTCTTAAACCTCACCTAAGACATCCCTGCCCCTCCCACCCCCGCCCCACCTCGTTGATCATGAGGTTGGCGGCGGACGCGAAGATCGAACTTGCCGCCAACCTCATGGTCGACATAGGGAGCAGGCATCCGATGGACACGACGGAGGCCCCTGGCAGGAGCCAGGGGCCTCGGCGCCGGATGATGACTCAGCCTGCGGGATCGAGCTGCTTCGCCAGGTCGACGAAGGACCGCCACGATCGTGGGTCGAACCGGAGGATGCCACCGTCGCGGTCCTTGGTGTCGCGCACCAGCACCACGCCGGGAAGATTGTCGGCAATCTCCACACACGAGCCGCCGTTGGTTCCCGAGTAGGTCGACGTGCGCCAGTTGGCGCCGGTCACGTCCATGTCTGCGCCACTTCCTTGATCAGTGTGAGTGACTGCCTGCGCGGGAGCGCCTCACCCCGAACCGCCTCCCAGGTCCGCTGAACGTAGCAAGATCGTCGGTCTGGTTGACCACCTGCGCGCGCACCTGGTGGTCGAGGTGCGCCACCACCGAGCCCTCGCCGAGGGTCGCCAGGATGAAGCCGCCCTGCAAGCCAGGGTAGATCCCCGCCACCAACCCGCCTAACGACCCCACCGCCGCCCCGACCGCCAGGGTTTAGGCCGCGTGGAACATGAGATCTTGGACATTTTCCGTTCCTCGTTAACGGAAAATGTCCAAGATCTCAGCGGCTCGCCCCACCCAGAGCGGCGAGTGGGCGATAACGAGGGGCGGGCGGTGCCGACTGGCGAGCGGCGAGCGGGCGGCGGCTCGCGGGCGGCGAGGGTCCCGGCCCGCCTCGCCGCGTTGGGTGCCGCCACCTTGAGCGAGGCCGGAATGGAGCCACCGGTCGGCGGAAGATCAGGTTTCGGAGCGGGCGGCGGTGAGGGCGGCGGCCATCGCGGGGCGGGGGGCGGGTGTGTCGGTGAACTGCTCGAACTGGCCGATCGCCTGGGCCAGCAGCAGATCGAGGCCGGAGACGATCCGGCACCCGGCGGCCTCGGCCGCGGCGGCCAGCGGGGTCGGCCACGGGTCGTAGATCGCGTCGAAGACCACCGTGCCGGCCCGCCAGGGCACCCTGCCGGCCAGCTCGTCGGCGGCCCCCTTCGGCACGGTCGAGATCAGCACATCGACACCGGCCAGCCCGGTCGCCTCGGACCAGGCAGACGCCGCAGGCCGCGAGGACCCGCTCCACGGGCGCTCAGACCCCGGCACCCCACGGACCGCCGGCTCAGCACCCGGTGCCGCCGCGCCCGGCAGCTCAGCACCCGGTGCCCGCGCGCCCGGCAGGTCCGGCCACGGTGCGCCGGTCATCACCACGCCCAGGGCGGCGGCGACCGGTTCGAGTTCGGCGACCGCCGCCGGGCGGCGGGCGATCACGGTCACCGCGGCCGCGCGCAGCCGGGCCGCCGCCGCGAGGGCCGCCCGGGCGGTGCCGCCCGCGCCGAGCACGGTGACGGTGGCACCGGGGCGTACGCCCGCCTCGGTCAGCACCTCGACCATGCCGGTGACGTCGGTGTTGTCGGCGTACCAGGAGCCGTCGGGACGGCGTACCAACGTGTTGGCCGCACCCACGGCGGCGGCGACCGGCGAGACCTCGGCGGCCACCGTGAGCGCCGCCTCCTTGCCCGGCATGGTCACCGACAGCCCGGCCCACTCCGGGCCCAGGCCGGCGACCAGGGCCGGCAGCTCCGCCGCCGCGCACTCGATCCGGGTGTACGACCACCCGGTCAGCCCGGCGGCCGCGTACCCGGCATTGTGGATCACCGGGGAGAGCGAGTGGGCGATCGGCTTGCCCAGCACTGCCGCCCGGTGCACCACCGTCCCGCGCCCCGACGCCTCGGGTGCAGACGCCTCGGGCCCCGACGCCTCAGGTGCGGACGCCGCACGCCCTGACTCAGCCACCATCACTCCTCGACACCAGCGGGCACACCTGTCGCCTAGCATCCAACAATGTCTGACAGCAGTCTGCGCCACCGCAAGGGCGAGATCACCCTCACCGTCCGAGGCCCCGACCGGCAGCCGCTCGCCGACCAGGTGGTGACGGTCGCGCAGGAGCGGCACGCCTTCGCCTTCGGCAACATCGGTTTCGACTTCGTCGACCTGGTCGGCGGCCCCGGCCCGGAGGAGACCACGGGCGTCGAGAGCTTCGGCGGGGACAGCCGGCTGGACCTCGACCGGCTCGGCGAGCTGTGGCTCGACGTGTTCAACACCGCGACGCTGCCGTTCTACTGGGGTCGCTACGAGCCACGGCGCGGCGCGCCCGACACCGAGCGTCTCACCGCCACCGCCCGCTGGCTGGCCGAGCGCGGCGTCACCGTCAAGGGCCACCCGCTGGTCTGGCACACCGTACAGCCGTCGTGGTTACTCGGGCTGGAGCTCGACGAGGTCGAGCGGCTGCTGCGGGCCCGCGTCCGCGAGCTGGCCGGCGGCTTCGCCGGCCTCATCGACACCTGGGACGCGATAAACGAGGCGGTGATCATGCCTGTCTTCGCCAACGGCGACAACGCGATCACCCCACTGGCCCGGGCGCGCGGCCGCATCCACCTGGTGCGGTTGGCGTTCGAGGAGGCTCGGGCCGCGAACCCGGCGGCCACCCTGGTGCTCAACGACTTCGACCTCAGCTCGGCGTACGAGTGTCTCATCGAGGGAGTTCTCGAAGCCGGTGTGCGCGTCGACGCGATCGGCCTGCAGACCCACATGCACCAGGGCTACCGGGGCGAGGAGTACATGCGACAGATGCTCGACCGGTTCGCCCGGTACGGGCTGCCGCTGCACCTGACCGAGACCACCCTGGTCTCCGGGCACCTCATGCCGCCCGAGATCGAGGACCTCAACGACTACCAGATCCCGCACTGGCCGAGCACTCCCGAGGGCGAGGCGCGGCAGGCCGACGAGGTCGAGCGGCACTACCGGTCGCTGCTCGCCCACCCGGCGGTCCAGTCGATCAACTACTGGGGGCTCACCGACCGGGGTGCCTGGCTCGGCGCGCCCGCCGGACTGGTCCGCACCGACGGCAGCCCGAAGCCGGCGTACGACACCCTGAAGGCGCTGGTCAAGGGCGAATGGTGGCTGTCGCCGACGGACCTGCGCACCGGAGCCGACGGCACCGTCACCGTCACCGGCTTCCTCGGCGACTACACCGTCGCCGTCGGCGGCCGCGCCGCCCGCTTCACCATCGACGCCCCCGACACCACCGCGACGGTCGACCTGTCCTGACCACGGCGCCGCCGGCCCGTCAGCGTGCGGAGTCGGTGCGGGCCCGTGTCACTGCCACCCGCCCGGGCGGGCCGGCGTCAGAGGACGCCGGCCTCCTTGGCCTTCTCGATGTTCGCCAGGTGCTTGTTGTAGTCGTCGGTGAAGGCCGAGTTGCCCTCCTTGTCGATGGCCACGAAGAAGAGCCAGTCGCCGGTCGGCGGGTCCATCGCCCCCTCCAGGGCCTCCTTGCCCGGATTGTTGATCGGGGTGGGGATCATGCCCGCCAGCTTGCGGTTGTACGGGTTCTTCGGGTTGTCGAGGTCGCTCGCCGTCATCTGCCCGGAGGTCTTCGCCTCCTGGCCGGTCAGTTCGAAGTAGTAGTTGACCGTGACGTCCATCTCCAGGCAGTTGCACGGGAACGTGCCCGAGTACACCCGGTTGTAGGCGACCCGGGCGACCTTGCCGAGGTCCTTCTTGGTGCCGGCCTCGGCCTGGGCCAGCGACGCCACGATCAGCGCCTCGTACGGGCTGATCCCGCCGCGCTCCTTCTGCACCCGGTCGGCGAACTCCATCTCACCGGTGACGGTGAGGAAGTGGTCGACCATCTGCCCGAGGATCTCCTCGGCGGTGGCGTCCGGCGGAATCTCGTAGGTGTCCGGGAAGAGGAAACCCTCGATCGACTTCTTGGGCTTCTTGCCGTCCGTCCGCTTGAACCACCAGTCCGGTACGCCGAGCTTCTCCGGGTCCTTCGCGGCGGCCTCGAACTCCTTGACCGGGATCTCGGTGTGGTCGCTGAGCAGCTTGTAGATGCTCTTCGCGGTACGCCCCTCGGGGATGGTGAGCCCGTTGACCACCCGGTTCTTCGGGTCGAGCATCGCGGTCAGGGCCAGTTCACCGCTCATCTGCTTACGCAGCTTGTAGGTGCCGGGCTGGATGTTGCGGCTGCGGGAGTTCTCGTCGGCCGCCTCGATGAACGCCTTGGTGCTCTTGATCACACCGGCGTCGTACAGTGCCACGGCCATGTCGGCGAGGAACGCGCCCTGCGGGATCTGGACGGTCACCTCCTCGGTGCCGCCGCCGTCGTAGTCCGGGGTGACGAAGCGGCTCTGGATCCGGTCGAAGCCGTAGAAGGCACCTCCGCCGATGCCGCCGAGCAGCACCACGGCCAGCAGCAGGGCCAGGACGGTCTTGCCCCGCCCGCCACCGGACTTGCCGCCCTTGCGGCGGCCCCGGCGGTGCTTGCCCTTCTCCCCCCGCTCCTGCTCGTCGAACCCGAGGTCCAGATCGTCCATCATTGCGTCCGCCTCCGCTGCGCATCCAGCCAGCTCTGCAGAATTTCCACCGCGGCGGCCTGGTCGACCACCGCCCGTTGTCGCTTTCCTCGGACACCGCGCTCGGCAAGCCTACGACTCGCCACGACCGTGGACATCCTCTCGTCGGTGAGCGTCACCGGGACAGGACTTATCACACCGGCCAGTTGACGAGCGTACGCCTTCACGTGCTCCGCCGCCGGGCCATGTCTGCCGGCGAGGTTGACCGGAAGGCCCACCACCACCTCGACGGCCTCGTGCTCGATGACCAACGCGGCGAGCTCGGCGAGGTCCGACGGCACCGCGTCCGACCTGGGGTTCTGCTCCCGTGCGAGGGTGACCAGCGGGGTGGCCAGAATGCCGTGCGGATCGGACCGGGAAACCCCGATCCGGACCTGCCCGACGTCCACTCCCAGCCGCACCCCACGGGGCGAGTCGCTCACGCCGTGTCACCTCCACCGACAGACGCGTCAGGGCGGGCCGACCCGGCCCGCCCTGATCCGCTGTGCCGCCGACTCACGCTTCGGCGAGCGCCCGCTCGACCGTGAGCAGCAGTCGGGGCACCTCCGACTCGGGCAGCCCGCCGCCCTGCGCCAGCTCGGGGCTGCCGCCACCACGGCCGGAGAACGCCGCCTTCACCAGGTCGTTCGCGGCGATGCCCCGGCTACGGGCGGCCGGGTTCACCGCCACCACCAGCGACGCCTTGCCGTTGGCTCGGGCGGCCACCGCGACCACCCCCGGCCGGGACGCCTCGATCCGGCCCCGGATCTCCTGGGCGAGAGTGCGTACGTCGTTGCCGGCCGCCCCCTCGGGCGCCTCGGTGCCCACGTAGGCGACCCCGGACACGTCCTTGGCCTGGGCGGCGAGCGCCGCCGCGCCGCCGAGCACCAGCTGCGCGCGCAGCTTCTCCAGCTCCTTCTCCGCGTCGCGCAGCTGGGTGACCGTCTGCTCGACCCGGTCGGCGACCTGCTCGGAGGGAACGCGGTACAGCTCGGCGAGGCGGGACACCAGCAGGTGCTCGCGGGCCAGGAAGTTGAACGCGTCCATCCCGACCAGCGCCTCGACCCGGCGGACGCCGGACCCGATCGACGACTCGGAGAGGATCTTCACCAGACCGAGCTGGCCGGAGCGGGCCACGTGGGTGCCGCCGCACAGTTCCCGGGCGTAGTCACCGACCTCGACCACCCGGACGTGCTCGCCGTACTTCTCACCGAACAGCGCCATGGCACCGATGCGCCGCGCCTCCTCCAGCGAGGTGATGAACGCGTGCACCTCCAGGTCGGCCAGCAGCACCTCGTTGACCTGCTGCTCCACGTCACGCAGCACGCTGGGCGCCACGCCGGTGGCGGTGTTGAAGTCGAATCGCAGCCGACCGGGCGCGTTCAACGAGCCGGCCTGGGTGGCGGACTCGCCGAGGAAGTTGCGCATGGTCTGGTGCACCAGGTGGGTGGCGGTGTGCGAGCGGGAGATCGCCCGCCGCCGGCTGGTGTCGATCTCGGCGTAGCCGGTCTCCCCGGCCCGCACCTCGCCCCGCAGCACCCGGGCCCGGTGCACGATCAGCCCCGGCACCGGCTGCTGCACGTCGAGCACCTCGACCTGCCCGCCGCCCACCGTGATCATGCCGAGGTCCGGCTGTTGACCGCCGCCCTCGGCGTAGAACGGGGTGGTGTCGAGCACCAGCTCGACGGTGTCGCCCTCGACGGCCGCCGCCCGCTGCCCGTCGGTGCCGAGCACCGCGCGGACGGTGGACTCGCGGGCCACCTCCGTGTAGCCGGTGAAGGTCACCGGACCACCGGCGTCGAGCACCGACCGGTACGCCGACAGGTCGGTGTGCCCGGTCTTGCGCGCCTGCGCGTCGGCCTTGGCACGGGCCCGCTGGTCGGCCATCAGCCGGCGGAAGCCCTCCTGGTCGACGGTGAGCCCCTGCTCGGCGGCGATCTCCAGGGTCAGGTCGATCGGGAAGCCGTAGGTGTCGTGCAGCTGGAACGCCTTGTCTCCGGAGAGCGCCGGCCGCCCCGCCGACCTCGTCTCGGAGATCGCGGTGTCCAGGATCGTCGTCCCCGCCCGCAAGGTGGCCAGGAACGCGTCCTCCTCGGCGTACGCGTACGCCGAGATCCGGTCGAAGTCCGCGGCCAGCTCCGGGTACGACGGGGCCATGCAGTCCCGCGCCACCGGCAGCAGCTCCGGCAGCGCCCGCTCCTGCCAGCCGAGCAGCCGCACCGACCGGATCGCCCGGCGCATGATCCGCCGCAGCACGTAGCCCCGGCCCTCGTTGGACGGGGTCACCCCGTCACCGATGAGCATCAGCGCGGTGCGCACGTGGTCGGCGATCACCCGCAGCCGCACGTCGTCCGGGTGCGACTGGTTGGCGGCGTGGCCCGAGTGCGCGCCGTACCGCTTGCCGGTCAGCTCCGCCGCCCGGTCCAGGATCGGGCGGACCTCGTCGATCTCGTAGAGGTTGTCGACGCCCTGCAGGATCGACGCCATCCGCTCCAGGCCCATGCCGGTGTCGATGTTCTTCGCCGGCAGCTCACCCAGGATCGGGAAGTTCTCCTTGTCGGTGCCCGGACCCCGCTCGAACTGCATGAACACGAGGTTCCAGAACTCCAGGTACCGGTCCTCGTCGACCTCCGGACCACCCTCGGCACCGTAGGCCGGCCCCCGGTCGTAGTACAGCTCGGAGCACGGGCCGCACGGGCCGGGGATGCCCATCGACCAGAAGTTGTCCTTCTTGCCCCGGCGCACGATGCGCTCGTCGGGCACCCCGGTGCGGCGCCAGATGTCGTACGCCTCGTCGTCGTCGAGGTAGACCGTCGCCCAGATCCGCTCCGGGTCCAGCCCGAACCCGCCGGCCTCGACCGACTTCGTGGCCAGCTCCCAGGCGAGCGGGATCGCCCCGGACTTGAAGTAGTCACCGAAGGAGAAGTTCCCGTTCATCTGGAAGAACGTGCCGTGCCGGCTGGTCTTGCCGACCTCGTCGATGTCCGGCGTCCGGATGCACTTCTGCACGCTCACCGCGCGCCGGTACGGCGGCGTCTGCTGACCCAGGAAGTAGGGGACGAACTGCACCATGCCAGCGTTGACGAACAGCAGGTTCGGGTCGCTGATGGCGGGCAGCGGAGCGGACGGCACCACGGTGTGGCCGTTCGCCTCGAAGTGGGCGAGATACCGCCGCTTGATCTCCGCCGTCTTCATCGCTGGTGGTCCTCCGGAAAGATCTCTCGGTCGCCGAGACGCGGGTCCTCCCGCAGGTCGGCGAACTGGTCGTCGAACGCCTCGCCCTGGGCGAACGCCTCGTGGATCTCGTGCTCCCGCTCGGCCATCCCGGCGCGTACGTCCGCCACGAAGCTACGCAGTTCCTCGACCAGTCCGCCAGCGGATTGCGACAGGTTGTCGGCGATGCCGGCGGGGGTGTACGCGTGTGCGGCGCGGGTCGCCTTGCGCACCACCACGACACCGACGGCCAGTCCGATACCCAGCCAGAAAAGGCGCCTCATGCTCGTACCTCCCGGTGCCGTCGGGGTCAGCGGTTCCCGCGCCGGGCGGCGCGCCGCTGAGCCTTGATGGTGTCCCGCACCTCACGCTCGGTCTCGGCGTGCCGGCGGGTGGCGGCGGCCTTGCGCACGCCGTAGCCGAACGCGGCCACCTTGACCAGCGGGTTGGCCGCGGCGGCGGAGACCACGGTGACCAGGTTGGCGACGTTGGCGCTGATGTTCTGCGCGTGACCGGTCATGGTGTCGACCTTGGCCAGTTGGAGGTTCACCCCGTCGAGCGAGGTCTGCACCTGCTCCAGGGTCACGTTCACGTTGCGTACCGTGGTGTTGACGTCGCCGAGCAGCGGGCCCGTCCGGTCGTTCAGATCATTGATCATGCGGGTGGTGGCGTCCACGGTGTGCCGCAACCGCAGGATGGGCAGCGTCAGGATCAGCACCAGCATCGCGAACGCGATCGCCGCGATCAGTGCCGCGACCTCCAAAAAGCCCACGCCAGTCCTCCTCAAACAGTGCTTCGGGGCGCACGCTTCCGCCAGCCGTACGACCGTCTCGCCACGTCAACGTCGAGTGACCGGCCGACGACCGGTCACCATCAGCACCTGACCCTACCGTCCGTGATGAGGATCGGCTCAGGACGGTGGTGACGGGGTCAGGTCGCTCAACGGATCGTCGGTCACTGTCGGGAAGGGATCCTCGCCGGTGAGCGACGGATCGGTGCTCGGCTGTGGCCGCGTCCGCTCGTCGTCGATCGCGTTGCGCACCTTCACCGACACCAACGATCCGGGGCACTCCTGCGCCGCGGTGGCCGGGTCGGGCGCCGGCACCACCGCGGGTTCGCCGTCGACGGGCGGCGGCACGCAGGTGCGTTCCCGGACCCAGAGGTCGAGGGTGAGTTCGTCGCGCCGCCAGCAGGTGTAGCTGCCCTTCTCCTCCTGCTCCGGGCAGTAGTTGGGCGTCCACCGCTGCCAACCGTCGCGGGTCAGCGCGGCCTCGTACGCCTGCGCCGTCTCGTCCGGTGACCGGTCGGAGGTGGTGGTGCGTTCCCGCAACCGGCAGTCCAGCAGACACCACGGGCTGCCGGTGACGTCGTCCACCGGTTCCGTCGCCGCCCAGGCCGGCACGTCGAGCTGGTCGAGCGAGGCGAAGACCGGATCCCGGTTCATGGTCTGCACCCCGAAGAACGCGGGAAGTACGCCGAGCAGCAGGACACTGGCCAGCACCAGGACGGCGGCACGCGACCGGGGAGAGCCCGGCACCTGCCGGCGTGGCTGACCACCGTCGCCCGCCTGGTCGCCCTCGGACCGGTCGACGTCGGCGAAGTCCGGCGGGTTGGCGCGTCGGGCCGGCGGTTCCGGGCCGGGGTGCCCGGTCGGGCCGGCCGGTGCCACGACAGCCGCGGCGCGAGCCACCGCCGGAGCCTCGCCGCCGCGCGCCGGCGGCACCGGGGACACACCGGAAGGTTCGGGGCGCGCCGGGTTGCGGTGCGGCGGCGTGGCCCGGCCGGCGGGCCGCTCCTCTGGGCGCAGCGGAGCACCGGCCCGGGCCGTGACCGGTGACCCGGTCGGTCCGGTGCCGACGCCCCGGCCGGGGTCGGCGGGGCCGGGGCCGGCGGGACCGATGTCGGGTCGGTGCGGCGACGTCACGGCCGGACCGTCGGGTCGGACCGCGCCACGCGGCGGAACACCGGGCGGACCGTCCGGACGCACCGCGCCACGCGGCGGACCGCCGGGCGGACCGTCCGGACGCACCGCGCCACGCGGCGGACCGCCGGGCGGACCGTCCGGACGCGCCGCACCACGCGGCGGCGCTGCCGGGACACCATCGGGTCGCGCCGCACCACGCGGCGGAACGCCGGGCGCACCGTCCGGACGCGCCGCGCCACGCGGCGGCGCTGCCGGGACACCATCGGGTCGCGCCGCACCACGCGGCGGAACGCCGGGCGGACCGTCCGGTCGCGCCGCACCACGCGGCGGCGCTGCCGGGGCACCATCGGGTCGCGCCGCACCACGCGGCGGAACGCCGGGCGGACCGTCGGGCCGCGCCGCACCACGCGCGGGCAGCTCAGGCGAACCGTCCGGACGCGCCGCGCCACGCGGCGGGCCGTCGGGCCGGGAGGCCGGACCGGTGGCACCGATCCGGGGCAGGGCGCCGGCCCGACCTGTCGGCTCTCGTCCGTCCGGGCCGGGGGCAGGGCCGGCCGGCGGAGTCGGGCGGCCACGTCCGACCGGTGGCCCGTCGGCGCGGCGGGCAGGCCCGGCCACCGGGCCGTCCGGCCCCGGCTCGACCCGGCGTCCGTCCGCCGGTGCGGCGTCCGCGTTCGGCCGACCGGAAGGGCCGCCGGAGTCCACCCCACGGCGGTCGCCGATCGTCGGCGTACCACCGGAGGGCGTGCCGACCGCACGGCCGGGCGGTGTCGCGGGTCGCTTGCTGATCGTGGGCAGTGCCGGGTCGGTGTGGTGCGGTCGTCCGGCCTGCCGGAGCCAGTCGGACGGCCGCTCCGGTCGGGCGGCGCGGCCCTCGCCCGGCCGCCCCGCGCCGGGTGGTGCCTCGGTACCGGCACCCGCCACCGCGTGCCGACCGGACGGCTCCTCGGCGGCCGCGCGCCGACCCCGGGTGTCGTCGGCGGTCCCTGCGCCCGACTCGGCGCGCCCGGCGGGTGGGGTACGCGCGGGCCCCGCCGCCGGTGGACCGGACGGGACACCGGGAATCGGTGGCGCGTTGCCGGACAGCGGCACCACCGGCCGTTCCTCCTCCGGCTCGGCGGCACGTCGACGACCGGCCCGCCGACCGCCGGCCGGAGCACCACCGGGTCGGCCGGCGGCGGGCGTCATGCCCGTCGCCGTTGAACCGGGAGTCATCGCCGGCCCGGCTCGTTCGGCGCCCCTCGGACCGGCCGGGTCGGCGACCGGGTCCAGCGGCAGGCGGTGGCCGCCGAGCGGCGGGGTGCGGTCCGGCACGCCGGTTGACGGTGATCCGGTCGGTGCGTCGGCCGGTCGGGGACGGCCCGGTCCGGCGAGACGCCCGGACCGGCCGTCGGGGAGGCGGCCAGGATCGGTGCGGTCCGCCGGAGGTGGGCCGGTGACCGTCTCCGGCGGTGTCGGGGCGCGGCCCGGGTCGGTCGGGGGCAGGCGACGCGGGCCGGCGGGTGCGGCGTTCGGTCGCATGCCCGGCATCCGACGCTGCCCGGGCGGGCCCGCCCCGGGACCGGCGGGTGGGCCGGACACCGGTCCGGGCGGCCGGCCCGCAGCGGTCGGTGCCCCGGACACCGGGCCGGCTTCCGGAACCGGCCGGGGGGCGCCCCCCGGAACCGGCTCACCGGGATGTGGCCGCCGGGTGGCTGGCCCGGCGGCGCCAGGCTGCGGTGGCCAACCGGCCGGCGGGGTGTTGGCGGCACCGGGCTCGTGACGGGTGGCAGCCGGCGGCGGTGGGACGAACGGCGGGGGGCCCGGCGGTCGTTCCCTGCCCGCGGAGGGCGCTCCGACGGGTGGACGCGGGGGCGGGTTGCCCGGCCAGGGGCCGTCGACCGGACGCGCTCGTGGGGGCTCGGCCGGGCCCCGGCCGGGCGGCGGTGGCACCGGTCCGTCCGGCCCCGGATGGTTGACCGGTGCGGGGGCGGGTCGTACGGGCGGCTCCTGGCCGGGGCGCTCCGGCCCACGGCGCGCGGCGGGTGGCTCGACGGCGACGCCGTCAGGGCCCAGCTCGGTGCGCTGCTGCTTGGCCGAACGCAGGTCGTCGATCCAGCCGAAATCCTCGCCGCCGGTCGGCTCCTCCGGGGCGGCCTCGGATCTGCCCCGACCCCACCGGCGGCCCTTGCCGCGCCGCGCGTCCGGGCCCTCGTCCGGCCGGTCCGACGATTTCACTGTTGACCCCTCCCGTCGGCGCTCGCGCCGACCTCTTCGGCCACCTGGGCTGTCGTGGCCGTGGCACGGTCGCCGTCGTCCTCCCCCGACGACGTCGGCCGGTCCGGCCGACCACCCCCTGCCGGCTCGTCCGTGCGGGCGGGGGTGGACAGCCCACGAACGATCCGGCGCAGCAACGGTAGCCGGCCGGCCACCGATCGCTCCGCGCCGTGCTGGCTCGGCCGGTAGTAGTCGGTGCCGACCAGGTCGTCGGGCACGTACTGCTGGGTGACCACACCCCGCTGGTCGTCGTGCGGGTAGCGGTAACCGATGCCGTGCCCGAGACCCCGGGCGCCGGAGTAGTGGGCGTCGCGCAGGCCCCGGGGCACCGGCCCGCCCCGCCCGGACCGCACGTCGGCGATCGCCGCACCGATCGCGGTGGTCGCCGAGTTCGACTTGGGCGCGGTGGCCAGGTGGATCACGGCCTGGGCGAGGTTGAGCTGCGCCTCGGGCAGGCCGACGTACTCCACCGCGTGGGCCGCGGCGGTCGCCACACCGAGCGCCGCCGGGTCGGCCATGCCGACGTCCTCGCTGGCGAAGATGACCAGCCGCCGCGCGATGAACCTGGCGTCCTCCCCGGCGACGAGCATCCGGGCCAGCCAGTGCAGCGCCGCGTCCACGTCGGAACCGCGCATGCTCTTGATGAAGGCGCTGGTGACGTCGTAGTGGGCGTCCCCCGCCCGGTCGTAGCGGACCGCCGCGGTGTCCACCGCGCGTTCGGCGGTGGCGAGGTCGATGTGGTCGCTGCCCAGCGCGCCCGTCGAGGCGGCCGCCGCCTCCAGCGCCGTGAGCGCCTTGCGGACGTCGCCCCCGGCCAGCCGGACCAGGTGTTCCTCCGCCTCGGGTGCGAGGGTGAGCGCCCCACCCAACCCGCGCTCGTCGACCAACGCGCGGTGCAGCAGCCGGCGGACCGCCTCGTCGTCGAGGGGCCGCAGGGTGAGCAGCACACACCGGGAGAGCAGCGGGGAGATGACCGAGAAGTACGGGTTCTCGGTGGTGGCGGCGAGCAGCGTGACCGTCCGGTCCTCCACCGCGGCGAGCAGCGAGTCCTGCTGGGTCTTGCTGAACCGGTGGACCTCGTCGATGAAGAGCACCGTCGGTGGACCACCCGAGCGCCGCTGTCGCCGCGCCGTGTCGATCACCGCCCGGACGTCCTTGACGCCGGCGGTCAGTGCGGACATGGCGACGAAGCGCCGGTCCGTCGCGGCGGCCACCAGGTGGGCGATCGTGGTCTTGCCGCTGCCCGGCGGCCCCCAGAGGATCACCGACATCGGCGCGCTGCCGGCCACCAACTGCCGCAGCGGCCCACCGGGGGTGAGCAGGTGCTCCTGGCCGATCAGCTCGTCCAGACTGGCCGGACGCATCCGGACCGGCAGCGGCGCGTCCGGCCCGGCCGGGGTGAAGCCGCCGACACCGCCGGAACCCGCCTGCGCACCGGGTGCTGCGGCGGGTTCACCGAGGGTGAACAGGGCGTCGGACTCCATCACGAGAACAGTACCGGGCTCGGCCGACAACGCCGGAATCGCGCCGTCGACCAAGCCCGGAGTGATCGTTCCCGGTCAGCCGCGGCCCGGGCGGCGGCCCCGGTACCAGCGGCCACCACTGCCGCCCGGACCCCGGCCGACGCCGGCCAGGTAGAGCGAGAGCAGCAGCAGGCCGATCAGGACCAGGGTGTTCCAGTTGAACAGGTCGGGTGCGCCGAGTTTGGTGTCCAGCAGGTCGAGCAGCAAGGCGAAGCCGAAGACGACGGCTGCGGCGATGGCGAGCATGACGTACCTCCGGTGGGGGTTGCCAGTAGGTCGGCGCGGGATGTACCCGATCGGTCCGCTCGCCAATCTCCAACCACCACGACCTACGCTGGCGACATGATCGTCGCCGACGAGGCCCTTGACGGGCGCGATGCCATCCTGGCCGCGACGGGCCGTCATCCCTTCGTCCGGCATTCGCTACCGGCTCACGAACCCGCGCGTGGTTGGCGACGCGGCGCAGCCGTGTGCTGGCTGCTCACCGTCGAACACGGGGCGATCGGAGGTGTGATCGGCGCCGCGGAGTCGGCGATCGACCTGGTCGGCGCGGTGGCCGCGGCGGGGAGGGTCGGTGCCGGGCGGTGGGTTCACCTGCCCCGTACGGACCCCTCGCCGCTCGGACCGGCCGTGACCGGTCACGAGGACTGGGATTTCCGCTGGACGACAGGCGCGCCGCCGGCGCAGCCCGGTGAGGAGCGGGTGGTCCGGCTCGCCGAGGCGGACCACCCGGCCCTGACGGCGCTGATCGACGAGGCGTTCCCGACCAGCACCGCCCGCCCCGGCGATCCGAGTGTGCGCCACTGGTACGGCATCCGCGACGGTGACCGGCTGGTCGCCTGCGGCGCCGACCGCACCCGGGGCGAGGTCGGTTTCCTCGCCGGGTTGGCGGTGGCGCCACGGCACCGGGGACGCGGCCTGGGCGCGGCGATCACCGCCGGGATGACCCGGGTCCTGCTGGCGCGGCACGACACGGTGGCGCTGGGCGTCTACCCGAGCAACCTGGCGGCGATCCGGCTCTACCGGCGGCTCGGCTACACCGGCACGTTGCCGCTCACCTCGGTCCGCTTCGCCTGACCGTCGGTCGGACCACCGTCGTTCCGTCGCGCCGGGTCGTCGTCCCGCCCCGGCTGACCGTCGGCCGACGAGGACCTCCGGCCGGCCCGCCAGGCGGGCATATACAGCGGCGCGGCGACCGCCAGCGCGACCGCACCGACGAGCATCGCGGTGCTCACCCCGGCCCGGTCACCGATGAAGCCGAGCAGTACGCCGCCGAGCGCGCCGGCCGGCAGGGCCACCATCGAGTTCACCGAGATCACACTGGTCCGGTACGGGCCGTCGACCTGCCGGTGCAGCAGCCCCATGTGCAGCGGGTTCGACGCGCCGTGCACGGCGTAGCAGACGAAGAAGGCGATCAACACGCCGCCCGGGCCAGCGAGCAGCGCCATGCCGACCACCGTGCCGCCCTGCACGATCCGCAGCAGCGCGGCACCGGGCGCGACACCCAGCCAACGGATCAGCAACGGGGTGCACGCCGCGCCGGCGGCGGAGGCCAACCAGGCGACGGTGCTCGCCGGGCCGAGCAGGGCGGCTGCCCGGTCGGCGTCGCCGATCACCTCAGCCAGCCGGATCGGCAGCAGACTCTCGAAGGTGACCATCCCGAAGCCCCAGAACAGCTCGACCGCGACCAGGGCGAGCAGCACCCGGGAACGGCGCAGCAGGCCGAACGCCTCGCCGACCATGCGCGGCGCGGCCCGGACCGAGGCCCGCACCGCACCGGGCCCACGCGCCGGTCGATGTTCCACGAGCAGTGTCAACAGCGCCAGCAACGACACCGCCTGGAAGGCGGCGGCGGCCAGCACCGGCGTGGTCAGGGCACTGACCGGTCCGAGCGGACCAAGCGCGACCAGGCCGCCGCTGAGCAGGGCACCGGCCGCGATGCTCAGGCCGAGCACGGTGCCACCCTGGCCGAGCCCTTTCTCGTACGCGGAATCCGGGTCGACGGCCAGGGTGCTGTCCACGTACCAGGACTCCAGCGGGCCGCTGTCCAGCGCGCGGAACACGCCCTGCAACGCCCAGACGGCGGTGAGCAGGACGAACGAGTCGGCCAGCACCAGCAGGCCCATCGAGACGAGGCCCACCACGCTGGCCGCCACCAGCACCGGCCGGCGACCCAGTGCGTCGGCGAACCCACCGGTCGGCAGCTCCAGGGCGAGCACCACCACCCCCTGGGCGGCGGCGGCCAGCCCGATCTGGGTCAGGGTCAGGCCCCGCTCCTGCATCAGCAGGATCACCACCGGCATCAGCAGTCCGGTCGGCAACCAACGCAGCCCGTGCAGGATCAGGAAACGACGCCGGATCTGGCGTACGGACAACCCACTCACCGCTTCCGCCCGAGCAGCAACGGGAACGAGGCGAGGAAGATCTGCACCTGCTCGGCACCGGGCTCGCCCGGATCGGCCTCGGCCCGGTAGCGCTCCAGGGTGCGCCACAACTCCTGCTGTAGTTCGATCAGTCGGGCCGCCGGGATGCTCATGAAGACGTCGCTCATGCCGAAGGCGTCACGCCACTGCGGCGACCACTCGTCCCGGACGGCGAACCATCGCTCGGTGTGCTCGACGAAGAGGCGGACCTGCTCGGCCTGGATCCACTCCATGGCGGCCCGGGCGTCCGGGTCGTTGTCGAAGTCGGTGTTCTCCCAGTTGGTCACCTCGTGGGCGGCCCGCCACCAACGCTGCCGCCCGGTGCCCCGGTCGGGCTCCTCGACGACCAGGCCGACCTCGGCCAGCTGGCGCAGGTGATAGCTGGTCGCACCGGTGTTGCTGTCGAGCAGCCCGGCGAGGGTGGTCGCGGTGGCCGGCCCCTTGACCCGCAGCGCACCGAGCAGCCGGGCCCGTAGCGGATGGGCCAGCACCCGGACCTGCCGGCGATCGATCCGGACCCGTCGCGGCGGCGGTCGACGCATTCCTTCGGTCATGGATGCACATTATCTGTGCACAACTACTGTGCACAATAGTTGTGCACGGCTGTCGTCGGCGTGCGTGCGGGTGGCCGGGTGCGGGTGAGGGGGCTGTTGGCCGTTGTGTCAGGCAGAAATAGTCATCGACCGGCGGCGAGCAGCTCCGAGACGCCGCGCAGCCGGGTGCGGAGCAGACCGGCGGCGTGAGAGGAGTCGAGGCGTACCTCGGTGGGACGCACCACCCCGGCGGCGGCGCCGTTGGTGGTCTTCAGGCCGGCCGGGTCGATGCCCTCCCGGCGGGCCACCAGCAGGCCCAGCTCGGCCCGGCTGACCGCGTCCGGGCCCGCCACGTTGAGCGGGCCCGCGACCTCGGCGCCCACCAGTTCCAGCACGGCGGCGGCGAGGTCGCCGACGTCGATCGGGCAGCGCAGCTCGTCGGTGAACAGGGTGGCCCGACCGGCCAGGGCGTCGCGGCAGAGCTGGATCTGCTTGCTCCCCTCGCCCAGGATCAGCGAGGTACGCACCAGCACGGCGTCCGGGTCGACGGCCCGCACCGCCGTTTCCGCCGCCGCCTTCGCCGCCCCGTACGGAAAGACCGGCGTGGGCGGGTCGTCATCGGTGTACGCCTCGGGTCGCCCGGCGTGCAGGGCGTCGCTGGAGATGTGCACCAACCGGGCACCCACCCGCGCGGCGGCGTACGCCACGTGGGCGGCCCCGTCGGCGGTGACCGCCCAGTCGCCGTACCGGTAGGGGGTGGCGACCACCGCGTCCGGGCGTACCCCCGCGACCAGGTCGACCACCGCGGCCCGGTCGGTCACGTCCAGTCGACGCACCTCGACGCCCGGCACCCCGACCGCGCCGGAGTGGCACGTCCCCACCACCACCCACCCGGCCCGCGCCGCGAGCCGACAGACCTCCCGCCCCAGGAACCCACTCCCACCCACCACCAGCACCCGCACCGTCGCCCCCTCACCCACCGCCTGCTTGCGCACCTGTCGACCAAGAAGTTCGCGTCACCAGACCGCTGAGATCATGACGCAAACTTCTTGATCAACTGGGGCGGGGGCCCGGGGCCGGGGTCGGGGTGGGTCAGGTGGGGTCGGCCACGGGGGCGGCGGGGCCGGCGGTGCCGGCGTGGGAGGCGGGCTGCGGGGGCTTGGGCTTGGCGTCGATGCCGGCCTCGGTGCGCTGCTGGGCGGTGATGGGGGTCGGGGCACCGGTGAGCGGGTCGAAGCCGCCCCGGGTCTTCGGGAAGGCGATCACCTCGCGGATCGAGTCGGCCCCGGCGAGCAGCATGCAGACCCGGTCCCAGCCGAACGCGATGCCGCCGTGCGGCGGCGGACCGTAGCTGAACGCCTCCAGCAGGAAGCCGAACTTGTCCTGCGCCTCCTCGGGACTGATGCCGAGCAGGTCGAACACCCGCTGCTGCACGTCGCGGCGGTGGATACGGATCGAACCGCCGCCGATCTCGTTGCCGTTGCAGACGATGTCGTACGCGTACGCCAGGGCCCGGTCCGGTGCCTCCTCGAACCGGTCCATCCACTCCGCGTTCGGCGAGGTGAACGGGTGGTGCACCGCCGTCCAGCCCCCTTCGTCCGTCCTCTCGAACATCGGCGCGTCGACCACCCAGCAGAACGCCCAGGCGCTCTCGTCGACCAGACCGGCCCGTCGCGCGATCTCGATCCGGGCCGCGCCGAGCAGTTCCTGTGCCGCACGCGTCTCCGCGCCGGCGGCGAAGAAGATCGCGTCGCCCGGCTTGGCGCCGACCGCGTCGGCCAGCCCGGCCAGGTGCTCGGCCGACAGGTTCTTCGCCACCGGCCCCCGTGCCTCGCCGGTCTCGGCGTCGAGCACCACGTACGCCAGCCCCTTGGCGCCACGGGCCTTGGCCCAGTCCTGCCAGCCGTCCAGTTCCTTGCGGGTCTGGGACGCGCCACCGGGCATGACCACCGCGCCGACGTAGCCGCCCGCGTCGATGGCGGCGGCGAAGACCCGGAACTGGGTGCCGCGCAGGTAGTCGGTCAGCTCGGTCAACTCGACGCCGTAGCGCAGGTCGGGCTTGTCCGAGCCGTACCGCGCCATCGCGTCGTGCCAGGTGATGCGCGGGATGGGCCGGGGAATCTCGTGGTCGGCCAGCTCCGACCAGAGCGCGGCGACGATCGCCTCACCGAGGTCGATCACGTCGTCCTCGGTGACGAAGGACATCTCGATGTCGAGCTGGGTGAACTCCGGCTGCCGGTCGGCCCGGAAGTCCTCGTCGCGGTAGCAGCGGGCGATCTGGTAGTACCGCTCCATCCCGCCGACCATCAGCAGTTGCTTGAACAGCTGCGGCGACTGCGGCAGCGCGTACCAACTGCCCGGCTGCAGGCGCACCGGCACCAGGAAGTCACGGGCGCCCTCCGGCGTGGACCGGGTCAGCGTCGGCGTCTCGATCTCCAGGAAGTCCCGTTCGTGCAGCACCGTACGGGCCAGCTGGTTGGCCCGGGACCGCAGCCGCATGGCCCGTGCCGGGCCACCGCGCCGCAGGTCGAGGTAGCGGTACCTGAGCCGGACGTCGTCCCCGGCCACCACCTGGTCGTCCACCGGCAGCGGCAGCGGCGCGGCCTCGGAGAGCACCTCAAGCTCGGCGACGGTCACCTCGATCTCGCCGGTGGGCAGCTCCGGGTTCTCGTTGCCCTCGGGCCGCCGGGTGACCTCACCGACGACCTTGACGCAGTACTCGTTGCGCAGCGCGTGCGCGTCCTCCTCGCGCAGCACCACCTGCACCACGCCCGAGCCGTCGCGCAGGTCGACGAAGATGACACCGCCGTGGTCGCGCCGGCGGGCCACCCACCCGGCGAGCGTCACCGTGGTGCCGGCGTCCGTCGCGCGCAGGCTGCCGGCGTCATGGGTACGGATCACGACGTGCGTCTCCCTCGTCTTGCCCTACGTCTACTCCCCGGCATTCTGTCAGCACCTACCCGCCGACGTTCCCCGGGTGCGCGGACCAGGGCCGGTCGACACCTGCGGTGACGATCGGCACTCCGTCAGCGTGCCCGGCCCACGGACACGACCCTCGGGTCCACGGAGTAGCGGCGGGCCACCTCGGCGGCGTCACCGGCGGTGGCGCCGGGATCGAACGCCACCTCCAGGCACGACGTGTACGGATCGTCGTCGAGCCCGAAGCCGGCGATGACGTGTTCGGGATCGAACGGGCGGCTCTCGCGCACCAGCTCGTCGACGGCCTCGTCCGACCGCACGCACACCACCACCTCGGGCTGGGTGCCGCCCCAGGCCAGGGCGGGAGCCGATGCGCCGATGGTGAGCAGGAGGGTCGCCGCCACGCCGATCACGGTGGCCCGACCGAGCGCCGACCTGTTCGCCGGCCGGGCCCCGCGGGTCGGCCGGCTCGACGGCAGGGCCACCGCGCCGACAGCGGCCAGGGCGTACGCCCACAGTGCCCGCTTGTCCGGCGTGTCGTACAGCGCCAGCGCGACGACGCCGGCGCCGATGGTCTGGGTGACCAGCGCGACCACCCGGAATTCCGGCCGGTCGACGACCTGCGCGGGTATCGCGGCGAGCGCACCGAGCACCAGGAGCAGCCCGACGAACCAGGAGGCGTTCCATTCCCGACGCGCGTCCACGGCGAGCAGCACCCAGGCCAGCACCTGCCCGCCCACGAGGATCGGCGCGCGCAACTGCGCCAGGAGTCGTACGATCATCGGCTGACAGTAATCGAGGGAAGGCGATCCGGGACAGCGGTGCGGGCCGCCGGAGGAGGAATCCGGCGGCCCGCTGGCGGAGGAGGTACTCCCGGAGGCAGGTCAGAAGATGCTGACGCCGTAGCGGCTCAGCGCCTCGGTGACCGGCTGGAAGAAGGTGGTGCCGCCGGTGGAGCAGTTGCCGCTGCCGCCGGAGGTCAGGCCGAGCGCGGTGCTGCCGCTGAACAGCGAACCGCCGCTGTCGCCGGGCTGGGCGCAGATGTTGGTCCGGATCAGGCCGGAGACCGAGCCCTCGGCGTAGTTGACCGTGGCGTTGAGCGCGGTCACCGAGCCGCTGCGCAGGCCGGTGGTGCTGCCGGAGCGCTGCGCCGACTGGCCGACGTACGCGTTGCCGGCGCCGGTGATGTCCCGGTAGCTGCCGTTGTAGAGGTAGACGTTGCCGGCCGCGTTGCCCGAGTTGTTGTGCCGGACGATGCCGTAGTCGTTGCCCGGGAAGCTGGTGCCCGCGCGGGTGCCCAGCAGCGAGGTCTGGCCCGAGTTGCTGTACCAGCTCGACGCGATGTTGGTGCAGTGGCCCGCGGTCAGGAAGTAGTAGGTGCTGCCGCTGCGCACGTTGAACCCGAGCGAGCAGCGCCCGCCGCCGCCGGCGTAGATGGCCTGGCCGCCGGAGATGAGGGTGCTCAGCGGAGCGGCCCCGGCCTCGATGCGCACCGCGCCGTTGGTGCGCGCGGCGGCGGCCTTCACCTGCTCCAGCTTGGCGCCGGTGACGGTGGTGTCGACGGAGATGACGACCTGGTTGGTGACCGGGTCGGTCCACCAGGCGGTGCCGGGGATCTTCGCCAAGCGCTCCAGCACGGCGGTGGCGCGGTTCAGCTCCGCGGCCCCGCGCTTGACGACCTTGACCTTGGCGCCGGCAGCGGCCGCCTGGCGGGCGGCGGCGACGTCGGTGACGGCGACGACCATCTTGCCGCTGGCGTCGGCGTAGGCACCGGCGGCGCGGTCTCCGAGCCGGTCGGCGAGCGCGGTCGCCGCGTCGGGCGAGACGCTCCCGGGTGCCGCCTGGGCGGGGGTGCCGGCCAACACGCCGGCGACCAGGGTTCCGGCTGCGGCGACGGTGACGACACGGCGGAGCATTGACCTCGTGGGTCGCATGTAACAGCCTCCCGATATGGGGGATGGCGCCCTGTCACGTCGACAGGGACGGGGGCAGCTCGACCACCTGGGGAAATGGCCAAGCGAGGGAAAGTATTCACATATTTAAGATCGTAAGCAAGACCTGGGTATGCCCGAATTCACCCATCGGCAATCCGTAACAGGGCGGACACATACGAAGGCCGGGGTGTCACACGGTCAGTACGACCCCGTGTGACACCCCGGACCAGGAGAGCGATCTCAGCGGTTACGACCGCACCGGCTCAGCTCACCAGCGGCTCGAGATCCTCACGAGGCGGCGTCCACTCCCCCGGCGCGGCGGCCACCTGCTCGCCGGAACGGATGTCCTTGACCTCGTCGGGCGCGCCGTCCACCCCCGGAAACCAGACGTACGGGATGCCGCGCCGCTGCGCGTACCGGATCTGCTTGCCGAACTTCGCCGCGCTTGGCGACACCTCGGTCGGGATGCCCCGGGAGCGCAGCGCCCCCGCGACGGAGTCACTGGCTGGCCGCAGTTCCTCGTTGGTCACCGCGACCAGCACGCAGGTCGGCACCTCCCGGGACACCGACAGCGCGCCCGCGCCGAACAGCAGCCCGAGCAGGCGGGTCACCCCGATGGAGATGCCCACCCCCGGGAAGCGGACGTTGCCGGCGCTGGCCAGGTTGTCGTACCGGCCGCCGGAGCAGATCGAGCCGAAGCGCTCGTACCCGATCAGCTGCGTCTCGTAGACGGTGCCGGTGTAGTAGTCCAGACCACGGGCGATGCGCAGGTCCGCCACGCACAGGCCCGGTGAGTGCGCGGCGGCGGTCTCCATCACCCGGACCAGTTCCTCGACCCCCTCGTCGAGCAGCGGGTGGCTCACCCCGAGCGCGCGCACGGCGTCGGCGAAGGACGCGTCCGGCGCGGCGATCTCGGCCAGCGCCAGGCACGCCTTGGCCTGCGCCTCGCTCGCCCCGGCCGTGGCCGCCAGCAGCTCCGCCACCCCGGCCGGGCCGATCTTGTCGAGCTTGTCGACCGCCCGCAGCACCGCCTCCGGGTCGGTCAGCCCGACGCCCCGGTAGAAGCCCTCACAGATCTTGCGGTTGTTGACCTGGACGCGCACCGGCGGGATCGGCAACGACCGCAGCGCGTCCCCGACGACGAGCGGCATCTCCGCCTCGTGGTGCGGTGCCAGGGTGTCCCGGTCGACGATGTCGATGTCGGCCTGGACGAACTCCCGGTAACGCCCCTCCTGCGGGCGCTCGCCCCGCCACACCTTCTGGATCTGGTAGCGGCGGAACGGGAAGGCCAGCTTGCCGGCGTTCTCCAGCACGTACCGGGCGAACGGCACGGTCAGGTCGAAGTGCAGGCCGAGCGCGTCGTCACCGGCCGGACCCTCCGGGTCGCCGTGCAGCCGGCGGATCACGTAGACCTCCTTGGAGGTCTCCCCCTTGCGCAGCAGCTGGTCCAGCGGCTCGACCGCGCGGGTCTCCAGCGGGGCGAAGCCGTACAGCTCGAAGGTCGACCGGATCCGGTCCAGGACGTACTGCTCGATCATCCGCTGGGCGGGCGTCCACTCCGGGAAGCCGGAGATGGGCGTGGGCTTGCTCATGACGTACTCCCTCGGCAGCCGCGCGCTGCGCGGCAGGGTCTGCTGGCGATGCCGCGCGGTCCGCGCGGTGCGGTCTCGACGCGGCCGTTACAGGCCGCGGCTGGGTGCCGCGGGTCGCGCGCCGCCCAACTCCGCCACCTCGGCGAGGTACGGGTTGGTGGCGCGCTCGCGGCCGATGGTGGTCGCGGGGCCGTGGCCGGGCAGCACGACGGTGTCGTCGGCCAGCGGGAGGATCTTGTCCCGCAGGCTGGTGAGCATCGTCGGCATGCTGCCGCCCGGCAGGTCGGTGCGGCCGATCGACCCGGCGAAGAGCACGTCTCCGGAGAGGCAGAGCTGCTCCGCCTCCCACCGCGAGCCGGCGCCGGGCAGCCGGAAGAGCACCGACCCGCCGGTATGGCCGGGCGCGTGGTCGACGGTGATCTCCAGCCCGGCCAGGGCGAGCGTCGTACCGTCGGCCAGCTCGGCCACGTCCTCGGGCTCGGCGTACGGCAGTCGCCCGCCGAACATCTGGGCCAGGTCCACCGACAGCCCCTTGGCCGGATCGGCCAGCAGCTCGCGGTCGTCCGGGTGCACGTACGCGGTGATCCCGCGCGCCCCGCACACCGGCGCCACAGAGAAGGTGTGGTCCAGGTGGCCGTGGGTGAGCAGCACCGCGGCCGGGTGCAGACGATGCTCGGCGAGCAGCGCGTCGAGCCGGTCGATCACCCCGATGCCGGGATCGACCACCACGCACTGTTCCCCCGGCGCGGTGGCGACCACGTAGCAGTTGGTGCCGAAGGCGTCCGCGGGAAAGCCGGCCACGAGCACGTCCGCTCCCCTTTCCGTCGAGTCGTCCCCTCCGGGCAGCCTACCGGCGTCGAGGTCCGGCCGGCCCGACCCACCGGCCCCCGGGCGAGGCACTGACGGATCCCGATGCGGAAGGGCACCGACCTCGTACACCACTTTCCCAGCCGGTACCCGTACACTCTGGCGGGCGTGTGGCGTGGCACACCTGCCGCCCGACAGGTACACGACCACCGGGTGACGACCAGGGTAGAGGAAAGGGGAGCACGGGTGGCTTCCAGCAGGGACCGGCAGCGCAAACTGGCGCGGGCCAAGCTCGACCGGCAACTGGCCCGCCGGGCCGCCGCCGCCAGGCGTCGCCGACGCATCCAGGCCGGTGTCGGCACCGCCCTGATCCTGGTGCTGGTCGTCGCCGGCTCGGCGTGGGCCCTCGGCGCGTTCGACAGTGAGCCGACCGAGGACACCGCGACCGACGAGGTCTGCCTCTGGACCCCGCAGAACACCGAGGGCAACGCCAACCTCAAGGACGTCGGCGAACCCCCGACCACCGGCCTGCCGGTCACCGGCACCCGGCCGATGACGATCGTCACCAACCAGGGCGAGCCGATCTCCGTCGAGTTGGATCTCGCCAGCGCCCCGTGCGCCGCGGCCAGCATCGCCCACCTGGCCAGCCAGTCGTTCTACGACAACACCAAGTGCCACGAGATCACCACCGACGGCGCGGTGCGCTGCGGTGACCCCAGCGGCACCGGTCTGGGTGGCCCGGCCTACTCGTTCTACAGCGAGAACGTGCCGACTGCCCCGGAGGCGTCGCCGGAGCCGAGCCCGGCTCCGGACGAGCCACCGACGTACCCCAAGGGCACGGTCGCGATGATCTCGAACCCGCCCGGGGCCAACGGCAGCCAGTTCCTGATCTTCTTCAAGGACTTCACCCCGACCGAGGAACCGCAGTACCCGATCATCGGCCGGGTCACCGAAGGACTCGACGTCGTCGAGAAGATCGGTGCCCTGCCGACGGTGGACAATGGGGCCGGGGAGAAGGTCAAGCCGGAGAACGACGACGTGGTCATCCAGAGCCTGACCGTCGGTGAGCCCGTGCTGGACCCGGCGTCGCCCGCCGATCCGGCGCCCTCGGGCACGCCGAGTCCGCAACCCTCCGGCGCGCCCGAGGCCAGCGCCAGCGCCGGCTGACCACGCGCGACCAGGAACCACCCCCGCCACAGCGGCATCCACATACAGTCCAGGAGGATCGAGGCGTGACGTCCACCAGAGAGCGGCAGCGCGCGGCGGCCCGCGCCCGGCTCGAGAAGGAGATGGCCGAGCGGGCCGCTCGGGCCCGTAAGCGCCGCCAGACGCAGGCGGTCGTCGGGGCCGGCGTGGTCCTGCTGCTGGTGGTCGCCGGCACGGCCTGGCTGGCCAGCAACATGCTCGGCGACGACAGCGGCACCGACAACGCGGCCCAGGACGCCAACACGGTGCAGTGCGACTGGGTCGAGCTGCCCGAGGGCGAGCGCACCCCGCAGGTCAAGGACGTCGGGCTGCCGGACACCCAGCAGAGCACGGTTGGCGTCCAGACCATGACGATCACCACGAACCTCGGCCCGATCACCGCCCGGATCGACAGGTCCGCGGTGCCGTGCACGGCGGGCAGCTTCAACCACCTGGCCGAGCAGAACTTCTTCGACAACACCAAGTGCCACCGGCTGGTGACCGAGGGCATCAAGGTGCTCCAGTGCGGCGACCCGAGCGCCACCGGCGAAGGCTGGCGGGACACCGACGGCACAGGCGGCCCGAGCTACCGGATGGCGGAGGAGAACCTGCCGGCCGACAAGCGACCGCCGTACCCGGAGGGCGTCATCGCGATGGCCAACTCGGGCCAGCCGTCCAGCAGCGGCAGCCAGTTCTTCATTGTGTACGGCGACTCCCCGCTGGACCCGAACTACACCGTCCTCGGCACCATCACCAGCGGGATGGACATCGTCAAGGACGTCGCGGCGGCCGGTGACGACGGCGCGTTCGCCCAGCAGGCCGGCGGCGGTCACCCCAAGAAGGAGGTCGTCATCACCGACCTCACCATGACCGACGCCTGACCCCGGAACCACCCGAAGCGCCCGCCGACCACCCCGGCGGGCGCTTCCCCATCCCCACCCCCGCGACCCCTCCCACACCCGCGATCTTGCATCATCTGTCCCCGCATAACGGGATGAAAGCCGTGTCTCGACGACCGAACTCGCCAGCTCGGCG
>NZ_JBAGKI010000061.1:0-35027 GCF_036689795.1 Micromonospora palythoicola
GCCCCCCCCCCCACCCCCCGTCCCGGGACGTGTTCGTCAGACCTTCGCCTTGCCCAGGATGCGGTTCACTGTTGTGCCACATACCGGACACTTGCCCTTGGCCATGTTCATGCCGGTCTTCGAGACCTCGACACGGCCCTCGAAGTCCCGCTTCTCCTTGCACTTGACGCAGTAACCGTTGTAGGTCTGGGCCTGGTCGGCCACGGTGTGCCCTCCTCGTGTCGTCCACCGGTCGATAACGACCCGGTGGGTCTCCGGTGGCGGTCGCTCAGGGCGCCCGGCGCCGGTCCTGTCCGGCGGCCACCTACGTGACCGCTGGTTGGCGGACCCTACCCAGGTGTGGGCGGTTCCATGTCAGCTGCGCATTGCCACTGTGAGCAAGGCGACGTCGAGAGTGTGCACGTCGAATTGGGTTAGATCGGTCAGTTTGCCGGGGACACGCCGACCGGTACCCCGCAATTGCGCTGGTGGTGCCGCCAAAGGCGGGGTGCGGGGCCCGGATTTGAGCTTGCCGACGATGATCACTTACCGTGTTGGTCGGTCCGGGTGTGACACCTCCCCGGCCACCACGAAGGGTGACCGTGACGGCCACCCCGGGTTTGGCAAGAAATTTTTCTGGACTCCTGGCGACCAATCCCCATTTTCCGGACGCGTGTCGGGGGGTTGACTCTTGCGGACCCCTGGTCACAACGCATTAGCTTGCCAACGTGACAGCAAACCGAGGCTGCGCGGTCCACTGATGGCTGGGCCGCGGAAGCCGGTCGTCGAGGTACGGCGCAGCCAGCGCCGGCGACGCACGGTGTCCGCCTACCGCGACGGGGAGCGGGTCGTGGTCCTCATTCCCGATCAGTTCTCCCGGGCAGAGGAAAGCGAATGGGTCGACCGGATGCTCGCCCGGCTGGCCGCCCGCGAGGGGCGCCTGGTCCGCTCCGACGCGGAACTGCTGGCCCGTGCCGGCCGGTTGATCAAGCTCTATCTCACCGAGTACGGCGACCGGGCGCTGCCGGCCAGCGTCCGGTGGGTGAGCAACCAGAACGGGCGGTGGGGCTCCTGCACCCCGGCGGACCGTTCGATCCGGTTGTCCCACCGCCTCCAGGAGATGCCGGACTGGGTGATCGATTACGTGCTGCTGCACGAGTTGGTGCACCTCATCGTGTCCAGTCACAACGCACAGTTCTGGGCGCTGGTCGGCAGGTACCCGAAGACCGAACGGGCGCGCGGCTACCTGGAGGGCGTGGCGGCCGTCGGCGGCACCCCCTGAGTACCGAGTCGCCGCGACGGTAGGGTCGGTGAATGGCCCGACGTGTGGTGGTGGCGCTGCTCGCGCCGATCGCCTGGGCACCACCCGGTGTCGATCCGGTGCGGTGGCGCAGCGCGCTCGCAGAGGACGTGGTGGATCTGCTCGCCACGCTCAACGAGGTGGACACCGCGGTGGCGGTCACGCCAGCCGACCGCTGGCTGGCCGACGCGGTGATCTGGCCCGGCACGAGGGTGTACGAGGTGCCCGAGCCGAGCCCGAACGCGGTGTTCGCCGCCCTGACCGGCGCCCACGGCCCAGACGGCACGGACCCGTCGCCCAGCGCCGGGCCGGCGGGCGAGCCTGCCCCGGCGACGGACGACGGCTACGAGCAGGTGGCGGTCGTCGTCGGGGACGCACCCGACCTGCCCGGACTCACCGTCGGCAAGCTGCTTCGACCGCTGACCAGCCGGCCGGTCGCCCTCGCCCCGGCCGAAGGGGGTCTGCCCGGCTTGCTCGGGGTGGCGGCCCGGCTACCGGTGCCGTCCTGGTTGCCGCCGCTGGACCTGGACGCCACGGTGCCGGCGACCGTGCGGGCGGCGGCACCCCGCCCGGGTGACCTCGCGGTGACCCCTTCCTGGCACCGGCTGCGCGGCCCGGCGGACCTGGCCCGGCTCGATCCGGCACTGAGCGGCTGGGAGAACACCCGGTCGCTGCTGTCCGGTGCCGGCCACAGCGGCTGACACCGGCACACCGTTTCCGCGACCGGCGATCAGCTGCGGCCCTCGCCGCCCTCGGCGTCGTCGGGGCGCTCCGTCTCGCCCGGGGCCTTCTCCTCCGGGCCACCCGGCGCGGAGAAGTCGAAGTTGTCCAACTCGGTCATCAGATCGGTGTCGGCCATGGCGAACGCCACCGGGTCGGCGAAGTCGTCGTCGGAGGGAAGCAGGTCGGGGTGCCCCCACAGCGCGTCCCGGCCGGCGATTCCCCGGTGCTCGGTGAGCGCCGCCCAGAGCGCCGCGGCCTCGCGCAGCCGACGGGGCCGCAGCTCCAAGCCGACCAGGGCCGCGAAGGTCTGCTCGGCCGGCCCGCCGGCCGCCCGGCGGCGGCGGAACGCCTCGCCCAGCGCCACGACGTTCGGCAGCCGCCCGGCGGCCGCCCCGTCGACCACATGACAGACCCAGCCCTCCACCAGGGCGAGGGCCGTCTCCAGCCGGGCCAGCGACGCCTTCTGGGTCGGGCTGTCCTCCGGGGTGAAGATTCCCTCCAGGGCGATCGCCTGCATCGACTCCGGGTCGGTCGGGTCGACCCGCCCCATCGCCTCCTCGATCGCCTCCCGATTCACCCGGATGCCGGCGGCGTACGTCTCGACGGCGTTGAGGACGTGCCCCCGCAGCCACGGGACGTGCTCGAAGAGCCGCTGGTGCGCCGCCTCCCGCAGGGCCACGTAGAGGCGGACCTCGTCCTCGGGCAGCTCCAGACCCGCGCCGTACGCCTTGATGTTGGCGGGGATGAGCGCGGCCGTGCCGGCCGGACCGAGCGGCAGACCGATGTCGCCGGCGGAGAGCACCTCCGCGGCGAGCGACCCGAGGGCCTGACCGAGCTGACCGCCGAAGAGCGCGCCGCCGAGGGTGGCGACCATCGACTGCATCGGGCCGAGCTGGGCCCGGGCCTCCGGCGGAACCAGGTCACCCATCGCGCCGACCATCCGGCTCGCCACCGGGTCGCACAGCTTGCGCCAGACGTCGAGCGTTCTGAAGATCCACTCGTTGCGGTTCCAGGACACCGTGTTGCGGATGCCCGAGGGCAGCGCGGAGGCCGGCTCCAGCCAGAGGTCGGCGATGCGCAGCGCCTCCTCCACCGCGTGGCGCTCGTAGGGGGAGACCGCCGGGTCGCCCGCCGCGGCGAGCTGACTGGCCGCCACCTGACGGGCCAGGTCCCAGTTGACCGGCCCGCTGCCCGACGCGGAGAGCAGGTGCTGCAACTGCGACATGAACTGCTGCATCTGCGCAGGGTCGTTGGGGTCGGGCGGCTGCCCACCCGGTAGCGCGAAACCGAACGGAATATCAGGCACGACGTCTACGGTACGCGCGCCCGGCCCCGGGCCGCCGCCACCGCGGTTGCGCTGAGGGCGAAGTCGTGCCTCGTGCCGGCCGGACGCGGCGACCGGGATCGGTACGCTCTGCCGCATGAGACGTCGCGGCCTGACCGTCCTGCTCGGTGCCCTGCTCACCGCACTGCTCAGCATCGGGGTGCTCGGCGCGCCCGTGCCGTACGTGGTGCTCGGTCCCGGCCCGACCGTCGACACGCTGGGCCAGGCGGACGGCAAGGAGGTCATCCAGGTCACCGGACGGGAGACCTCGACCTCCGCCGGCCAGCTGCGGCTGACGACGGTGGGCGTGCAGCCCGGCGTCAAGCTCCGCTCGGCCATCCAGGGCTGGCTCTCCGACGAACAGGCCGTGGTGCCGCGGGAACTGGTCTACCCGCCGGGGGAGACCCAGGAAGAGGTGGAACAGCGCAACGCCGAGGACTTCCAGGTCTCGCAGACCAGCGCGGAGACCGCCGCGCTGCGGGAACTCGGGTACGAGGTGCAGGTCGTGGTCAAGACGGTCGCCGCCGACGGACCGTCGGCCGGGGTGCTGCGCCCCGGTGACGTGGTCACTTCGGTCGACGGTGAACCGGTGCCGTTCGCCTCCCGGCTGACCGACCTGATCCGGGCCAAGCCGGCGGGTACCGCGCTGCGGATCGGGTACACCCGGGACGGCGCCGCGCGGACCGACACCATCACCAGTCAGGAGCAGGACGGTCGGCCCCGGATCGGCATCGAGATCGAGCAGCAGCAGCCGCACCCGTTCACCCTCTCCTTCGACCTGAAGGACATCGGTGGCCCGAGCGCGGGGCTGATGTTCGCCCTGGGCATCATCGACAAGCTGACCCCGGACGACCTGACCGGCGGTCGGATCATCGCCGGCACCGGCACCATCGACGACGCCGGGCAGGTCGGCCCGATCGGCGGGATCCCGCAGAAACTGGTCGGTGCGAAGCAGGCCGGCGCGACCACGTTCCTGGTACCGGCGGCCAACTGCGCCGAGGCGGTGCGTAACCGGCAGCCGGACCTGCCGTTGGTCAAGGTGGGCTCGCTCGACGAGGCGTTGGACGCGCTGGAGACGCTGCGTTCCGGGGGCGAGCCGACGTACTGCTGATCCGCGCGGCATGACCTTGCGCTCACGCTTTCAGGAACACCCCGTACTCTGGGTGCCTGGTCGGAGCCGATCATAACGAGCGTGCGGAGCCAACAGTGGTCATGCGTAGCAGCAGCCCCCTGCCGAGGATGAGCCGACGCGGACGCGTCACGATCGGGGTCCTGATCGGGGTGTTCGTGCTGTTCACCCTGCTCGGCTGGGGTGTGCAGGCCTGGACGGACTGGCTCTGGTTCTCCGAGGTCGACTACACCGAGGTCTTCCGGGGCGTGCTGGTCACCCGGCTGCTGCTCTTCCTGGGCGCGGGTCTGGCGATGGCGGCGATCGTCGGCGGCAACCTCTGGCTCGCGCAACGGTTGCGCCCACGGATGCGGCCCCACTCGCCGGAGCAGGCCACCCTGGAGCGGTACCGGATGCTGCTCGGTCCCCGTCTGGGCCTGTGGATCACGGCGGTCGCCGCCGTCGTCGGCCTCTTCGCCGGCCTGTCGGCGCAGAGCCGCTGGAACCAGTGGCTGCTCTTCCTGCACGGCGGTGACTTCGGTGTGGACGATCCGGAGTTCGGCGTCGACGTCGGTTTCTACGTCTTCCAGTTGCCGTTCTGGCGGTTCCTGCTGGGGCTCGGCTTCACCGCGGTGGTCCTGGCGCTGCTCGGCGCGCTGGCCGTGCACTACCTGTTCGGCGGGGTACGCCTGCAGGGCGTCGGCGACCGGATGAGCAACGCCGCCCGGGCTCACCTGAGCACGCTGGTCGCGGTCTTCGTCCTGCTCAAGGCCGTCGCGTACGTGCTGGACCGGCGGGCGATGCTGTTGGAGTACAACGACGGCGTGAACGTCTACGGCGCCGGCTACGCCGACATCAACGCGCTGCTGCCGGCCAAGGAGATCCTCGCCTACATCTCCGTGGTGGTGGCGATCGCGATCATCATCTTCTCCAACGCCTGGATGCGGAACCTGGTCTGGCCGGGCATCTCGTTGGCCCTGCTCGGCGTCTCCGCGGTGGCGATCGGCGGCATCTACCCGTGGGCGGTGCAGACCTTCGAGGTCAAGCCCAGCGCCCGGGACAAGGAGGCGCCGTACATCCAGCGCAGCATCGACGCCACCCGCGCGTCGTTCGGGCTGGACATCACGCAGAGTTCGGCGTACTCGGCGAGCAACCTGAACCCACCGGAGAGCCTGGCCACCGACACGTCGGTGGTGCCGAACGTCCGGCTGCTGGATCCGCAGCTGGTGAGCGAGACCTACACCCAGCTCCAGCAGGTCCGTGGCTTCTACGACTTCGGCCCCAAGCTCGACATCGACAGGTACACGCTCAACGGCGCGACCCAGGACTACGTGGTCGGCGTACGTGAGATCAACTACGGCGAGCTGACCGATCAGCAGAGCAACTGGATCAACCGGCACACCGTCTACACCCACGGCTACGGGGTGGTGGCCGCACCCGCGAACCGGGTGGTCTGTGGTGGGCAGCCGTTCTTCGTCTCCGGATCGCTCGGCGAGCGGTCGCAGGAGTCCTGTGCGGCGCCGACCGACCTGATCCCGGCGAGTCAGCCCCGGATCTACTACGGCGAGCGGATGGCGGCCGGTGACTACGCCATCGTCGGCAAGCCGAGCGAGGACGCCAACCCGGCCGAGTTCGACCGCCCGGCCGGCGAGAGCGGCGACGACGGTGAGGGGCCCGAGTCGTACTACACCTACACCGGCTCCGGCGGCGTCGAGATCGGCTCGTTCACCCGTCGCCTGCTCTACTCGATCAAGGAGCAGGAGGCGAACTTCCTGCTCTCCGAGGCGGTCAACGACAACTCCAAGCTGCTCTACGTGCGTAACCCCCGGGACCGGGTGGAGAAGGTCGCGCCGTTCCTCACCCTGGACGGTGACCCGTACCCCGCCCTGGTCGACGGCCGGGTGCAGTGGATCGTCGACGGTTACACCACCGCCGCGACCTACCCGTACGCGGAGCGGGTCAACCTCCAGCAGGAGACCACCGACGAGCTGACCGGGCGGGGCACCATCCAGCTGGCCCGGGAGAACGTCAACTACATCCGCAACTCGGTCAAGGCGACCGTCGACGCGTACGACGGCACCGTCGTGCTCTACGAGTTCGACGAGAACGACCCGGTGCTCAAGGCGTGGAACAAGGCGTTCGGCGGGGATCTCATCACACCCCGCGCCGAGATCCCACCGACGCTGGCCGCCCACTTCCGGTACCCGGCCGACCTGTTCAAGGTGCAGCGGAACCTGCTCACCCGGTTCCACGTCACCAACCCCGGCGACTTCTACTCCGGCCAGGACTTCTGGCAGGTGCCGAACGTGCCGGACGCGCCGGACAGCGGGCAGAAGCAGCCGCCGTACTACCTCTACACGCAGTTCCCCGGCCAGGATGCGCCGCGGTTCCAGCTGACCAGCGCGGTCACCCCCAACGGCCGGCAGAACCTGGCCGCGCTGATCTCCGGGTCGTACCAGGACGGCAGGCCCACGTTGCAGGTGCTGGAGCTGCCGGACCAGACGGCGATCTCCGGACCGGTGCAGGTGCACCAGCGGATGACCAACACCAACGCCACCATCCGGCAGCAACTGAACCTGCTCTCCTCCAACCAGGCCCAGGTGCAGTACGGCAACCTGCTGTCGCTGCCCTTCGGCAACGGGATGCTCTACGTCGAGCCGGTCTACGTCAAGAGCAACCAGCAGGACGCGTATCCGCTGCTGCAGAAGGTGCTGATGTCGTACGGCGACGGTGGTTCCTACGTCGTGCTGGCCGACAACGTCGCCGACGGCATCAAGCAACTCGTCGAGCAGGGCAAGCAGGCCGCGGCCGGTAACCCGCCGCCGGCCGGAGGTGAGGAACCACCGCCCGAGGGTGAGGAGCCGCCGCCGTCGCCGTCGGCCACCCCGTCGCCGGGCGACGCTCCGCCGCCCACCGGCGATCTCGGTGCGGCTGCCGAGCGGGTACGGGCCGCGATCACCGAGGTGCGGGCCGCGCAGGCGTCCGGCGACTTCGAGCGGTACGGCCGTGCGCTGGCGGCGCTTGACGAGGCGCTCACCGCGTTCCAGCAGGCACAGCAGGCGTCAGGGGGCAACGGCACGCCGACCCCGTCCGCCAGTCCCTCACCCACCGGCTGACCGACAGACACGATGCGGCCCGCGACCCTGGCGTTCCCAGCCCGGGGCGCGGGCCGCATCGTGTCCGCGGGGCGAACCGCCCGAACGCCGACCGGAGATCGGCGCGGCGGTGTGGTGGCACGAGGTGTTCCGTGGGTCGTTTTGCGGGCGAGGCGGGTGGTGCGCTACGGTGGATCTACCGACGCGGGGTGGAGCAGCTCGGTAGCTCGCTGGGCTCATAACCCAGAGGTCGCAGGTTCAAATCCTGTCCCCGCTACTGCGCGAAAAGGCCCCGGAGTGTTCTCCGGGGCCTTTTCGTTGTTCGTCGGTCCTCGGCCCGCTGGGCGGTGGCCCGGGCCGCCCGCGCGTTCTACCGGGCCGTCCGCTCGGTACCGGCAACCGGCCGGGCGGTACGGGTGGGGCTGCCGATGAGGGCGATCACCGATGGGGTAGGCTGGTCCTACCGACGCGGGGTGGAGCAGCTCGGTAGCTCGCTGGGCTCATAACCCAGAGGTCGCAGGTTCAAATCCTGTCCCCGCTACTGCTACGACAGCGGCCCCGGATCCGTCCGGGGCCGCTGTCGTCGTCCGGCGCCGTTCCCGACACGCACGGTCGTTCGGGCGGCCGGGGTTGCGCCTCTCGGCAAGGATGAGCGCATGTCTTCCTTTGGTAGGTGGTGGGGGCGGCTCGGCACGCTCCTGGGCACGGTCGTGCTGACGGTCTTCGTTCCGGTCGCGGCGTGGGCGTCGTCCGGCACCGGCGAACTGGTGGTGGAGGCGGCTCGACGGCGCGGGCGCGGCTTCGGCGTCTTCGGCTTCCTGAGCCTGCTCTGCTGTCTGGCGGTGGTGGCCGTGATCGTCCTACTGGTGATCCGGATGACCCGCCGCCGGCGCTGACCGGACGTACCGAGGCGGTTCGCGCCCTGGCGGTCCCGCCGTGGACCGCCAGCGGCGGTACGCCCCGCGCGTGGTCTACTTGTCCGCGTGGAACTTCTGCACTCGGGCAAGGTGAGGGACGTCTACGCCGAGGGCGATGACCTGATCCTGGTCGCCTCCGACCGCATCTCCGTCTACGACGTGGTCCTGCCGACCCCGATTCCGGACAAGGGCAAGCTGCTCACCGCGCTGTCGCTGTGGTGGTTCGAGCAGTTGGCCGACCTGGTGCCCAACCACGTGATCTCGGCCACCGACGTGCCGCCGGAGTTCGCCGGCCGGGCGATCAGGTGCCGCCGGCTGGAGATGGTCCCGGTCGAGTGCGTCGCCCGCGGCTTTCTCACCGGCGGCGGCCTGAAGGAGTACGAGAGCACCGGGAAGGTCTCCGGTGTCGAGCTGCCGCGCGGGCTGGTGGAGGCGTCCATCCTGCCCGAGCCGATCTTCACGCCGTCCACCAAGGCGCCGGTGGGTGAGCACGACGAGCCGATGACCTTCGCCGAGGTGGCCGACAAGGTCGGCGCCCAGACCGCCGACCGGTTGCGGCAGGTGACCATCGACGTGTACTGCCGAGGCGCCGAGCTGGCCGCCGACCGGGGCATCCTGGTCGCCGACACCAAGATCGAGCTTGGCTGGGCGCCGGACGGCACCCTGGTCCTCGGCGACGAGCTGCTCACCCCGGACTCATCCCGGTTCTGGCCGGCCGAGTCGTACCAGCCCGGACGTGCCCAGTTCGCCTACGACAAGCAGTACGTGCGGGACTGGGCGGCGCGCAGCGGGTGGGACAAGCGGCATCCGGCACCGGAGGTGCCCGCCGACGTGGTCGACGCCACCCGGGCCCGTTACGTGGACGTCTACGAGAAGCTGACCGGCAACCGCTGGTAGGTTCCGCCGCTGCTACTCGCCGCTGCGGTGGCGGCCGACGTGCTGCTCGGCGGGGACGGTCGCGCTGGTGATGCGTACCGTGGTGCCGGCCGATCCGGTCTCCACGTCCATCGCGTCGGTCAGCTCGCGAGCCAGCCAGAGACCCCAGCCGCCGGCCGTGTCGGGCGCGGGTCGGCTGCGGTTGCCGAGCTCCTGCGTGCTGATGCCGGGACCGTGATCGGCGACCTCGCACAACACCAGGCCGGGTTCTTGCCACAAGCGCAGCCAGCCCCGACCGCCGCCGTGCCGGACCGCGTTGGTGATCAGCTCGTTCACGGCGAGCACGAAGTCGTCCAGTCGCTCGTCGCGCAGCCCGGCGGCGCCCGCGCAGGCGGCGACCGAGTGTCGGAGCTCGGTCACCTGGGCCTGGTCGAAGGCGTCGGCGATCAGAAGGGCGTGTTCGATGGGCACCACCGTACGCGGTGGGAAAGATCCTGCGTTCGTCATGGCCCCGTCCCGACAGAGATCGCAGAGTTTTACGCGGCTTTTACCACCGTACGTCAGGGTTGTTCGAGGTGCATCGGCCGCCGGGGGGCGCGGCGGCCTGTGGCATCGTGGCGCACGTGCCTGCTGCCGGTGGTTTCGCGGTGCCGCTCTGGCGGGCCGTCGCGGTCTTCCGGGTGGCGTCCCTGGCGTACGTCTGCGTGGTGTTGATCCGCGACGGGGACCGTTACGCCCATCCCCTCGCCGCCGGAGCGTTGGTGCTGGTCATGGCGGTCTGGACCGGCGTCACCGCCATCGGGTACGCGGTCCCGGCCCGGCGCGGCTGGCCACTGCTCCTGACCGATCTGGGCGTGGTGGTGGCGATCCTGCTGGCCACCCCGTGGGTGATGGGCCGACCGGCGCTCGACGCCGGACTGCCGACCCTTCCGGTGGCCTGGCTGAGCGGGCCGGTGCTGGCCTGGGCGGTCGCCGGTGGGCGGCGACGCGGGACGGTCGCGGCACTGGTGCTCGGCGCGACCGACCTGAGCACCCGGGGCGTGGTCACCCCGAGCGCGTTCAACGGCGCGATCCTGATGCTGCTGGCCGGCGTGGTGGTCGGGCACGTCGCCCGGCTCACGGTGACCGCCGGGGAACGGCTGCACCGGGCGGTCGAGCTGGAGGCCGCCACCCGGGAGCGGGAACGTTTGGCCCGGGACATCCACGACTCGGTGCTCCAGGTGCTCGCCCTGGTCCAGCGGCGTGGTGCCCACCTTGACGGGGAGGCGGGCGAACTGGCCCGGCTGGCCGGCGAACAGGAGGTGGCGCTGCGGTCGCTGATCTCCGGTGCGGCAGCGGCCCCGGTCGGTGACGCGCCGGTGGATCTGCGCACCCTGCTCGGCCGGCTCGCCTCGGCCACCGTCTCGCTGTCCGCACCGGCGGGCCCGGTGCCGCTGCCTGCGGCGGTGGCCCGCGAGTTGGCGGCGGCCGTCGCCGCGGCGCTGGACAACGTGGCCCGGCACGGCGGCGGTCGAGCCTGGATGCTGGTCGAGGACGAGGGGTCGGGGGTCACGGTGTCGATCCGGGACGAGGGGCCGGGTTTCCCGCCCGAACGCCTGGCCGAGGCGGCGGCTCAGGGGCGGCTGGGCGTCGCCCAGGCCATCCGGGGTCGGCTGACCGACCTGGGGGGTACCGCCCGGATCAGCTCGACGCCGGGCACCGGCACCGAGGTGGAACTCACCGTGCCGAGGAGGCAGCCGTGAACGGCGTACGCGTGATGGTCGTGGACGATCACCCGATGTGGCGGGAAGGGGTGGCCCGCGACCTGACCGAGGCCGGTCACGAGGTGGTGGCCAGTTGTGGCGAGGGCCGCCAGGCGATCCGGGTGGCCGCCGCGGCCCGTCCCGACGTGGTGGTGCTCGACCTGCAACTGCCGGACATCTCCGGCGTCGAGGTGATCCACGGACTGCGAGCGGCGCACCCCGGAGTGCGGGTGCTCATGCTCTCGGCCAGCGGTGAGCAGCAGGGCGTGCTCGACGCGGTGACGGCCGGTGCCACCGGCTACCTGCTGAAATCCGCCGGGCTGGCGGAGTTTCTGGCGGCGGTGCGGCGCACCGCGGCGGGCGAGCCCGTCTTCACGCCCGGCCTGGCCGGGCTGGTCCTCGGCGAGTACCGCCGACTGGCCGCCGGCGGCGACCAGGCGGCGGCCGGGGCCCGGGAGGCGGCACCCCGGCTCACCGACCGGGAGACCGAGGTGCTGCGCCTGGTGGCCAAGGGGATGTCGTACCGGCAGATCGCCGAGCGCCTCGGGCTGTCGCACCGTACGGTGCAGAACCACGTGCAGAACACGCTCGGCAAGCTTCAGCTGCACAACCGGGTCGAGCTGACCCGGTACGCGATCGAACGCGGCCTGGACGACTGAGCCGGCGCCGGCTGGTCAGACCGAGTGCGGCGGCCGGGTCTCGTGCACGGCCAGTTCCTCCGCGCTGGCTCCGCCACCGGCGGCCCCCGCGTCGTACGCGATCGAATCGGTCTCCTGATCGGTGTGCGCCCCCTCGTCCGGTTCGACCAGCCGGCCCACGGTGGCGTCCGCACCGGTGCCCAGCCGGTCGTGGTCGTAGAGGGAGACCGGGGAGTTCGGGTCGGAGGTGGGGCCCGGATCGATCACGTCGGCGTCGAGCTGCGCCTGCGCCGCCTGCTCCCGGCTGTCCGCCTCGGCCGCGATGTCCGGATCGACCGGACCGGCCAGCGGGTCGTCGACCGGCAGCTCGAACCGTTCCCGGCTCAGCTTGTAGTCCAGCGACTCGCCGTCGAGCTGCTCCTCGGCGGTGGTGCCGAACTCGTCGACCGCCACCGGCGTCCGGTCACCGGGCAGCTGAGCCGGTGCCGGGCCGTCCGCCTCCCGGCCGGTCAGCACGTCGTCCCCGGCCGTCGAGTCGTCGTCGGCGGTGTCGGGTAGGCCGTCGGCCTCGGGATCGGACACGGGGGTCGGGTACTCGTCGTCGCGCATGACTGACCACTACCCGCTGCCCTCCCGCCGTAACCGGCCCGGCCGGGGCGAGGTCGCCCCGTCCTCAGCGGGCCAGCCGCCGGGCCAGCGCGGCGGCCGTGCCGACGGCGGTACCGGCGGCGGCCAGCCCGAACGCGGTGGAGATCCGGACCAGCTGACGCCGCCGGCCGTGCCAGCCGCCGTCGGTGCTCGCCGCTGCGTCGGCACGGAAGACGTTGCCGGTGGTGTCGGCCGTCGGTGACGGCCCGAACTGGGTGTACCGGCCGTACCAGCCCAGGACCCGTTCGGCCAGTGCCGGCGCCAGCCGCCACTGGATGCCGATCAGGCGGGCGGCACCGCCGGCGTACGCCTCCCGGCGGGGTCGCCTGAGCAACCGCACGATCGTCTCCGCGACCACCTCCGGCGGATAGACCGGTGGTGGCGGCAGCACCTGCCGGCCGCTGTGGTTGGCGGCGTGCCGGAAGAACGGGGTGTCGATGGTGGCCGGCAGCACGGTGCAGATCGAGACCGATCCCCGGCCGGTGGCCCGTAGTTCCTGGCGAACCGTGTCGGACAGTCCCCGTACGGCGTGTTTGGCGGCGTTGTACGGGGACTGGTACGGCATCGCCACCTCGGCCAGCACCGAGGCGTTGTTGACCACGACGCCGCCACCGGCCGCGCTGAGGTGCGGCAGCGCCGCCCGGATGCCGTTCGCCGTACCGAGCAGGTTGACCTCCAGTACCCGGCGGAACTCCGCCACCGGGATCTCGTCGAACAATCCGATGGTGCCGACGGCGGCGTTGTTGATCCAGGCGTCGAGCCGGCCGAACTCCGCCACCGCGCTCGCGGCGAGCCGGCGCATCGCGTCCGCGTCCGTCACGTCGGTGGGCACCACCAGGGTGCGACCGCCCAGCTCACGACAGTGCCGGGCCACCTCGCGCAGAGCCGGCTCGGAGCGCGCGGCCAGCACCACGGTGCTGCCGTGACGCGCCAGGGCGTACGCGGTCGCGGTGCCGATGCCGCTGGACGCGCCGGTGATGACGATGGTGGCGTCGGCGAGGTTTCGGGCGAGGGGCATTCCTCATCGGTACCCCGTCGGGTCCGGGTCATGCCGCCGGGTGTGTTCCCGATCTGCGAGGTTTCGGCTCTTCGGAGGCCGGTTAATGGGACGCTCTGACCGGAGAGCACCGCCCCATCCGCATGGAGGTGACCCATGCGCGTCGGCCTTGTCTGTGCCCACGCCGCTGCGCCGCCGTTCGGCGACGGAACCGTCGTCGGCACCTACCAGCACATCGCAAGGGTCGCGGCCGAACTGGCCGGGCGAGGTCACGACGTGCGGGTTTACATCCGCCGGGACGACCCCGAGGCCGCCGAGACCGACATCCTGGACGGGTACCGGGTGGAGCGCGCACCGGTGGGCCCGGTCGCGCCGATTGCCACGGCCGAACTGGTGCCCTACGTGTCCGCGTACGGCGAGTGGCTGGCCGACCGGTGGTCCGGCGACTGGACGCCCGAGGTGGTGCACGGTCACTACTGGATCGGGGGCCTGGCCGCCGCGCACGCCGTGCGGGAGACCGACATCCCGATGGTGCAGACGTTCCACTCGATCGGGATGGAACAGCTGCGCCACCTCGGTGCCCAGTACGACGGGCCGGGCACCCGTATCCCGCTGGAGCGGGCACTGACCCGGGCGGTGGACATCGCGGTCGCCCAGTGCAACGACGAGGTCGACGAGTTGACCCGGATGGGCCTGCAACGTGCCTCGGTCGCGATGGTCCCGACCGGGGTGGACACGGAGCGCTTCCATCCCGACGGTGAGGCCGCCCCGCGTGAGCAGCGCCCCCGGATCCTCTCGGTGGGCGGGCTCGGGCGAGGCCACGGCCAGGAGGACCTGATCCGGGCGATGCGCCTGGTGGGCGACGCGGAGTTGGTCATCGCCGGCGGGCCGCCGACGGACCGACTGGCCAACCACGCCGAGGCCCGCCGGCTGCGGGAGCTGGCCGACCGGGCCGGGGTCGGCGAGCAGGTGCACCTGGTGGGCGCGGTGCCGCACGAGCAGATGGCCACCTGGTACCGCTCGGCCGACGTGGTGGCCTGCACCCCGCACTACTCGTCGGCGGGGCGGGTGTCGCTGGAGGCGATGGCCTGCGGCGTCCCGGTGGTGGGCTACGCCATGGGTGGCATCGCCGACGCCGTGGTCGACGAGGTGACCGGCAAGCTGGTGCCACCGGGCGACGTACGCACCCTCGGGATGACGCTGCGTCGGCTGCTCGCCGACAACGCCAGCCGCTTCGCGTACGGGCACGCCGCGGTCGACCGGGTGCGGTGCAGCTACACCTGGGAACGCACGGCCAGTGCCCTGGAGCGCCTCTACGAACGGGTGGTGGGCCGGCGCAAGCCGGTCGAGGCGGCCTGAGTCAGCGGATCACCCGCGCCACCGGCAGCGGCGACCTCGCAGCCCGCCGCGGCGGGCTGCGGCACGAGCGGCGGCCGGGGGCCCACCACCGCCCGGGTGGTCTCCCGGGCCACGGCGTGGTGGTGCTGCGGCTCCGCGTACCGGGTGAGCCCGACGACAGCGGCGAGGGTGACCAGGAAACCGATCCCGGCCAGCCACTCCCGGCCCGGCCAGATCTTGTCGTTGAGCAGCAGCAGTCCGACGATCGCGGCGGGTACCGCGCCGGCCGCGTCCATGGCCGCCACCGCCGCCGTGGTGGAGCCGCGCTGCATCGCCAGCCCGAGCAGCAACTGGCCGACCACCGAGTGGCCGACGAGCAGGTAGAGCAGCGGGTCGCTGAGAAAGGCGTCCCAGCCCGGCGCGGAGGCCAGTGGGCGGGCCGCCACCGCGGCGGCGGAGAAGGCCAGCCCGGCCAGCGACCCGAGCGCCACCGACCCCGGCGCGCCGTGCAACCGGACCGCGAAGAACCCCAGCACCGCGATCACCGCCAGGGCCAGCAGCAGGGCGACGATGCCCCCGGTGCCCAGCCCCTTCGACGGTGCCGGGCGGGCGGCGAGCACCAGCGCGGTGATGCCGGCGAAGAGCAGCACCAGCAGCGCGACCTCGGCCACCGGCAGCCGCCACTTCAGCAGGACCACGCCGAGCAGGGCGGTGACGCCGAGCCCGGCGGCCACGCTCGCCTGCACCAGGAACAGCGGCAGGTCCCGCCGGGACAGGAAGGCCAGGACGAAACCGGCCACCTGACAGGCCAGCCCGACCAAGTAGGTGCGGTGCCCGGCCAGGCGCAGCAGCAGCCCGGGATCGAAGGTGTGGTGCACCGTGGTGCGGGCGGCGGCGACCGACTGCAACAGGTTGGCGACGCCGTACGCGACGATCATCGCCGCCAGGAAACACCAACCGGAGGTAGCCACCTGGCGAGGATAGAGGTTACCGGGCGTCAATGCGCGGCGGGCTGCCGAGGCGCTGGAGGATGCCCGGATGCAGTGCCCCGTTGCTGGCCAGGGTGCTGTTGTCGCCCCCGGCCGGGGCGGGCTGGCCGGTCAGGTCGGTGATCGTGCCGCCCGCCTCGGTCACGATGGGTACCAGTGCCGCCACGTCCCAGAGCGACAGTTCGGGCTCGATCATCACGTCCAGCGCGCCCTCGGCCAACAGCATGTAGCCGTAGAAGTCGCCGTAGGCCCGGCTGCGCCAGGTGTCCCGCATCAGCTGGAGCACCGCGTCGAGCCGGCCGGCCTTCTCCCAGCCGTCCAGCGACGAGTAGCAGAGGCTGGCGTCGGCCAGCCGGGTCACCCCGGAAACCCGGATCGGTACGCCGTGGGACGCGTCCGGTCCCGCGTACGCCCCGGTGCCCCGTGCTGCCCACCAGCGGCGCCCCAGGGCCGGCGCGGAGACCAGCCCGGCGACCGGGCGGCCGTCCTCCAGCAGGGCGATGAGTGTGGCCCAGATCGGCACGCCCCGGACGAAGTTCTTGGTGCCGTCGATGGGGTCGACCACCCACTGGCGTGCTCCGGCGGTCGGCGTCGCGCCGTACTCCTCGCCGAGCAGCCCGTCGTCGGGCCGGTGCTCGGCGAGCAGTGCGCGGATCTCGCGCTCCACGGCGGTGTCCGCGTCGGAGACCGGAGTCAGGTCGGGCTTCGACTCGACCCGCAGGTCCAGGGCCCGGAACCGGGCCGTCGACAGGGCGTCGGCGGCGTCGGCGAGCCGGTGGGCGAGGGTCAGGTCAGCGGCGTACCCGGTCATGCCGGACACGGTAGCGACGCCGGTGCCGGGACGACGCCGGGGGCCGGCGGTGCCGCGATCCGGTCGGTCACTCGGTGGTGGGCCCGCCCGGTCACTCCGGGTGCCCGCGTGGGTCGGGCTCGGTCCGTGGATCGGTCTCCCCGGCGCGGGAGGCCAGCAACCGGCGGTACGAGGCCAGCCGGCGTGGGTCGGCCCGCCCGGTCGCCACCCAGGCGTCGAGTGCGCAGTCGGCCTCGTCGGCGGTGTGCGGGCAGTTCGCCGGGCAGTCGGCGGTGGCCTCGACCAGGTCCGGGAAGCCGTGCAGCAGACTCTCCGCCGAGACGTGGGCCAGCCCGAAACTGCGTACCCCCGGAGTGTCCACGATCCAACCCGGATCCTGGTCCGCGTCGGGTGGCGCGGGCAGCCGCAACGCCACCGCGCTCGTCGACGTGTGCCGCCCCCGACCGATCGCGCTCACCGTGCCGACCGCCCGTTCGGCCTCCGGCACCAGGCGGTTGACGAGCGTCGACTTGCCCACCCCGGAGTGACCGACGAGCACCGAGATCCGGCCGGTGAGCAGGCTGCGCAGCGCGTCCAACGGGGAGTCCGGGCGGATGAGCAGATACGGCAGTTCCAGCTCGGTGTAGTAGTCGAGCACCGTCTCCGGCCCGGCCAGATCGGCCTTGGTCAGGCAGAGCAGCGGTTCGATGTCCGCGTCGTACGCGGCGACCAGGCAGCGGTCGATGAACCCGGTGCGCGGCGGCGGATCGGCGAGCGCACTGACGATCACGAGCTGGTCGGCGTTGGCGACCACCACCCGTTCCAGCCGGCCCTCGGCGGTGCTGGCGTCGTCCTCGGCGGTGCGCCGCAGCACGGACCGGCGTGGTTCGATCCGGACGATACGGGCCAGCGCGCCGGACGAACCGGAGGTGTCGCCGACCAACCCGACCCGGTCACCGACCACCACCGACTTGCGGCCCAGTTCGCGGGCGCGCATCGCGGTGACGGTGGGGTCGTCCGGCCCGGCGCCGGGCAGTACGCAGGTGTAGCGCCCACGGTCCACCGCGATGACGAAACCGTCCTTGGCGTCGGCGTGCCGGGGTCGGGTCCGGGTACGCGGGCGGGAGGACCTGCCGGGCCGGACCCGGACGTCGTCCTCGTCGTACTCGCGCCGCCTGGTCGCCAGGGCCGACCCTTCTTCCGCTCAGCTCTTACCGGTCACCAGTGCCGACCATAGTGCCGGGAACTCGGGCATGGTCTTGGAGGTGCACGACACGTCGTCCAACTCGACGCCCGGCACGACCAGCCCGGTCACCGCCGCCGCGTGCGCCATCCGGTGATCATGGTAGGTGCGGAACACGCCGCCGTGCAGCGGCCGGGGTCGGATCTCCAGCCCGTCCGCCGACTCGGTGATGTCCGCGCCGAGCCCGGTGAACTCCCGCGCCAGGGCGGCCAGCCGGTCCGTCTCGTGGCCACGGATGTGGCTGACGCCGGTGAGGACCGACGGCGAGTCGGCGAGCATGGCCAGCGCGGTGAGCGCCGGGGTCAGCTCGCTGACGTCGGACAGGTTGGCGCGCAACCCCTTCACCAGGCCGGTGCCGCGTACCGCGAGCCCCTCGGTGGTCAGGGTGACCGTCGCCCCCATCTGCTGCAACAGCGAGCGCAGCCGCTCGACCGGCTGGGCGCTGCCCCGCGCCGGCCAGCCGCGCAGGGTCACCTCGCCGCCGGTGATCATGGCGGCGGCGAAGAACGGCACCGCACCGGAGAGGTCCGGCTCGATCTCCCAGCTACGCCCGGTCAACGGCCCGGGCTCGACCGTCCAGACGTCGGGGGTGCTGTCGTCGACCGCGGCGCCGGCGGCGCGCAGCATCTGCACGGTCATCCGCAGGTGCGGTGCGGAGGGCACCGGCGGGCCGACGTGCCGGACCACCAGCCCACGGTCGAAGCGGGGAGCGGCGAGCAGCAGCCCGGAGACCAGTTGGCTGGACGCGGAGGCGTCGATCACGACCTCGCCGCCGGTCACCCGGCCGGCGCCCAGCACCACCAGCGGCAGGCTGCCCGAGGGCGGAGCGTCGACGCGTACGCCGAGCGAGCGCAGCGCCTCGATCAGCGGACCGAGCGGGCGGGTCCGGGCTTGCGGGTCACCGTCGAGGGTGACCTGCCCGTCGGCCAGCCCCGCCACCGGTGGCACGAAGCGCATGATCGTGCCGGCCAGCCCCACGTCGACGTGGGCCGGGCCGAACAGCCGGTGCGGCCGGACCAGCCAGCGCTCGTCGTCGGCGATCGAGACGTGGGCTCCCATCGCCCGCAGCGCGGCGGCCATCAGTTCGGTGTCCCGGGCCCGCAGCGGCCGGGACAGGGTCGAGGGCCCGGCGGCCAGCGCGCTGAGCACCAGGGCGCGGTTGGTCATCGACTTGGAGCCGGGCAGGCGCAGCGACGCCGACACCGGGTCACTGGCCGTCGGTGCGGTCCACGGCTGTAGCGGCCGGGTCGCGGTCACATTCCCCACGGTTACATTCTGCCGTGCCGGGGTCCCGGTGGCGCTAGGGTCACCGCCGCTCCCGGTGAGCGGGACAGCCGCCCGGCGGACCGCGCGCTAGCGTGAGCGGCATGTGCGGTAGGTACGCCACGACCCGCGGCGCCGGTGACCTGAGCGGCCTGTTCGAGGCGGTCGACGAGACCGTGGGCGGGCTGGTCGCCGATCACAACGTCGCGCCGACCGATCCGGTGCCGCTGGTCCGCATCGGCGCCGCGGGGCACCGGGCGCTCTCGCGGGGCCGCTGGGGTCTGGTGCCACCGTGGTCCCGGTCGCCCGCCGGCGCGGCCCGCATGATCAACGCGCGGGCCGAGACCGTCGCCACCAGCCGGGCGTACGCGCCGTCCTTCGCCCGCCGCCGGTGTCTCGTGCCCGCCGACGGCTGGTACGAGTGGGTGCGGCTGGCCGACGGTGCGAAGCAGCCGTACTACATGACCCCACGCGACGGCTCGGTGCTCGCCTTCGCCGGCATCTGGTCGGTCTGGGACGGCCCGGACGCGACGCTGCTGACCTTCAGCGTGCTGACCACCGCGGCCGTCGGCGAACTGGCCGAGGTGCACGACCGGATGCCGTTGCTGCTGCCGCCCGAGCGCTGGGCGACCTGGCTGGACGACGGCGCGGACCGGGCCGAGCTGCTCGCCCCGCCGCCGCCGGACTGGCTGGCCGGCTTGGAGGTGCGGCCGGTGGGGCGGGCCGTGGGTGATGTACGCAACGACGGTCCCGGGCTGACCGCCCGGGTGCCGCTGCCCCGTCCGGGCGAGCCGGCGGAGCCGACGCTCTTCTGATCGCGCCCCGGCACATTGTCGCGAGTGATTTGCTGCGATTGCGGGTGAAAGGTGACTCGGACGTTCTGCCAACTTCCCGGCGAAGTCTTGTCCCCGCGTGCGCAAATGCGATAGAACACAGCGCCGGTGATGGGTGTCGTTCGCGTCGGGTGAACGATCTCCATCGATGTTGCTGGTCCCACGGGGGAGGTGGGTGGATGACACGGGCGCGTATGCCCCGTCCGCACGAGGTGGCCGCCGCGCGACGTGATCCGCGACTGTTGCGGGCGTTGAGTGAGCGGCGACAGGACGAAGCCTGGCGTACCAGGGGCACCTGTCAGAGTGTCGACCCGGAGACGTTCTTTCCGGCGCCGAACGAGCCGGCCGACGCGGCGGTGGCCCTGTGCCGCAGCTGTGACGTGCAGGGCTCCTGTCTGGCGTGGGCGCTCGAGGTCGGCGACTGTCACGGCGTCTGGGGTGGCACCACCCCACGGGAGCGGCGGGCGATGCTCGTCGCCTGGCGCAGCGAGGTGCAACCCGATCCCGACGCCGCCGGTGAGCCCGGGCCGCCGGTGCGCGACCGGCTGCTCACCCTGGTGCCGTTGAGCTGACCGACGGGCGTGGTCCCGGTCGAGACGGGTTCAATGGGGCGGTGCCGCATGACGTCCTCGACACTCCGCGCGGACCCGCTCGGGTCGACACCGATGAACCGTCCGGCCGACCCCGCGCTCTGCTGGTGCTGGGGCACGGGGCCGGCGGCGGCGTCGACGCCCCGGATCTGATCGCCCTGCGCGACGCGGCGGTGACCGCCGGGCTGGTGGTGGCGCGGGTGACCCAGCCGTACCGGGTCGCGGGCCGGCGTGCACCGGCACCGGCCGGGCACCTCGACGAGGCGTGGTCCGTCGTGCTGACGGCGCTGCGGCAGCGGCAGCCGGGCGTAGCGCTGGTGGTGGGTGGCCGCTCCAGCGGTGCCCGGGTGGCCTGTCGGACGGCGCGCGCGGTGGGCGCCGCCGGGGTGGTGGCACTCGCCTTTCCGTTGCACCCGCCCGGTCGACCGGAACGGAGCCGGGCCGGTGAGCTGGTGACCGGTGTGCCGACCCTGGTGGTTAACGGGGACCGGGATCCGTTCGGTGTGCCGGAACCGGGCCCGGAGGTGCGGGTGGTGGTCCGGTCGGGAGAGCGGCACGACCTGCGGGGCGACCCCGTCGGTACGGCCGCTCTGACCGTGGACTGGCTGCGTGAGCACGGTTGGGCCGATGCCTGACGCCACCCGGGCCGCCACCGGGCCACCACGTCACCGGTGCCGTGTCCGCCGGCCGCGCCGCTTCGTTGCACCCGATGGTGTCCCAGTGCCCGGTCCGGGCGGCGACACCGGGCTCCCAGGCCCTTCCTGGTCCCAGCTTCGGTCGCACCGCCGGGGCGGGGACCAGGAACGCCCGGGCCCGAGCCGGAATGTGTCGGCCCGCGGCGCGCGTTGAACACCTCGGACAACCACTGTGCGAGGGGGTGACCGGTGCCGACCGAGATCCGGAACCGGGGACAGGACGAGCGGGAGGCACGGCAGCTCAGGCAGCTGCTTGCCGGCCCGAACTGGCCGGCGGCGGTACCACCGGTCGAGGTGGCGACGGGCACACCCGTCGGAACCGAATCTGCCGGAAGGCCGGTGCGCGTATCCTCGGCGGGGAAGCATCCAACCCGAGGGGATGTGCGGTTGACCACGGAGAAGACGGACGAGCGCAGGGCCCGGTTCGAACGGGACGCGATGCCATTCGTCGATCAGTTGTACGCGGCCGGCCTGCGGATGACGCGTAACCCGGCGGATGCCGAGGACCTGGTCCAGGAGACCTACCTGAAGGCGTACGCCGCCTTCCACCAGTTCGAGCAGGGCACGAACCTGAAGGCCTGGCTGTACCGGATCCTGACCAACACCTACATCAACTCGTACCGCAAGCGGCAGCGCCAGCCGGTGCAGGCGCCCACTGACGAGATCACCGACTGGCAGTTGGCCGAGGCGGAGTCGCACACCTCCAGCGGGCTGCGGTCCGCCGAGACCGAGGCGCTCGACCGGCTGCCGGACAGCGACGTCAAGGAGGCCCTCCAGCAGTTGCCGGAGGAGTTCCGGCTGGCGGTCTACCTGACCGATGTCGAGGGGTTCTCCTACAAGGAGGTCGCCGACATCATGGGCACGCCGATCGGCACGGTGATGTCGCGGTTGCACCGTGGACGTCGTAATCTGCGCAAGCTGCTTGAGGGGTACGCCGCGGAGCGGGGTTTCTCCGCGGCCCAACCGGCCCGGAGCTCGACCGCCGCCACCGGCCGGGAGGTGTGACGTGAGCTGTGGAGATCCGCACGAGACGGACTGTCGTGAGGTGCTCGCCGAGGTCTACCTCTACCTCGACCTGGAATGCGCGCAGGAGCGGCGGACGTTGATCCGGCACCATCTCGACGAGTGCGGCCACTGCCTGCGCGAGTACGGCATCGAGCAGGAGGTCAAGGCGCTGGTGGCCCGCTGCTGCGGCAACGAGTCCGCGCCGGACGAGCTGCGTGAACGGCTGCGGGTACGGATCAGCGAACTCGTCGTCTTCGAGACCACCGAGTCGCGCGAACTGGCCGACTGACACACGCCGGTGCCCGGGTCGATTCCGACCCGGGCACCGTTGCGTCCGTCGTCCGATCGCGGCGGGCAGCCGCCCGCCGGCTCAGGAGTTGGGGCGCTTGCCGTGGTTCGCGGCGCTCTTCTTGCGGGCCTTCTTCTTGCGGGCCTTCTTCGCCATGGTGACCTCCTCGTGATGGCCGGATCGGGCTGCGGACGACCCCCGTCACCGGAGCCGGTCGCCCTCGCCGACGTCGGGTCTGACCCGTTGATGCTAGTGCCGACGGTACGGGCGGACCGCTGCCGGGGCCGCTCCGCGCCCACCGGCCGTCCGCTCATGATTGGATACGTCGCAGGAGCCGCGAGGAAGGGGCCGCAGAGATGGCCGAGGAGATCCGCGCCGAGATGGTGGCGAACGTCTGGAAGGTCGTCGCGTCGGCCGGGGACACCGTGTCCGAGGGGGACACCCTGGTGATCCTGGAGTCGATGAAGATGGAGATCCCCGTGATCGCCGAGTCCGACGGCGTGGTGCAGCAGCTCGCGGTCAACGAGGGCGACGTGGTGCAGGACGGTGACCTGATCGCGGTGATCGGTTGAGTGGCCTGCTGATCCGTCCGGCCGAGCCGGCCGACCACGCCGGGGTCGCCCGGCTCACCGTCGCGGCCTACGAGGCCGACGGCCAGCTCAAGGGCGAGACCGGTTACGCCGACGTGCTGGCCGACGTCTCCGCCCGGGCGGAGCACGGTGACGTGCTGGTGGCCGTCGACCCGGCGAACGGTGACCTGCTCGGCTCGGTCACCTTCGTGCTGCCCGGCACCCGGTACGCCGAGATGTGCGCACCGGGGGAGGCGGAGTTCCGGATGCTGGCGGTGGACCCGACCGCGCAGGGTCGGGGAGCCGGCGCGGCGCTCGTCGAGGCGTGCGTCGTGCGCGCGATCGAGCTGGGCTGCACCGCGGTGACCATCTGCGTACGCGACGGCCACGCCGAGCCGGCCCACCGGCTCTACCGCAGACGTGGTTTCGTCCGCGAGCCCGAGCGGGACTGGAGTCCGTTCCCCGGGGTGGACCTGCTCGCGCTGCGGCTGCCCCTCGGCTAGCCGACGTCGTGGCTCACGGCCGGGCGGGCGGCGCGGCGATCGCGGCGAGCAGCTCGTCGGCGACCTCCAGGGCCACCCGCTTGCGCTCCGCGTCGGTGATCTCCGGTGTGCGTACCGCGAACCAGCTGCTGTGCACGGCGAACAGGGCCAGCACGGCACGGAGCTGGGCGCCGGGGGAGTCGTCGCCCTGGCAGACGGCGGCGGCCAACCGGAACATCCGTCCGCGCAGTTCCCGGCCGGCGGACAGGCTCTTCAGCGCCGTCTGGTTCTGCTCGAAGAACCGCATCACCGAGGGCTGTTCGCCGCTGAACATGGCGTCGGCGTACCGCTCGATGACGGCTCTGCGGGTGGCCAGCGTGGCCGGCTGGCTCTCGGCCCAGGCGATCAGCGCGTCCATCCGCTCCAGCCGGTCCTCGACCACGCTGGAGACGATCTCGTCCTTGCTCTTGAAGTGGTAGTAGAGCGCGGCCTTGGTCACCCCGAGTCGCTCGGCCACCTCGCGCAGGGACGTCGCCTCGTAGCCCTGCTCGGTGAAGAGCTCCAGCGCCACGGCCTTGATCCGCTCGCGGGTGCCGCCTGTGCTCTGACTCACCCCTACCTGCCAATCCGCTTGACCGTCGTTACCTGTCCAACTTACCGTCCGGCTAGTAAGGTAACTAGCCGGGCGGCAAGTAAGTGCGCCGCATCTCGGGGGGAGAGCTTACCGATGGCCCAGCAGAACCAGACCGCCGTGCGACCCAATGTCCGGGTCGTGCTTTTCGGTCTGATGATCGCCATGATGCTGGCGATGCTCGACAACATGATCGTCAGCACCGCGTTGCCGCGCATCGTGGGCGAGTTCGGCGGGCTCAACCACTTCACCTGGGTGGTGACCGCGTACGTGCTGGGCACCACCGTCTCCACTCCGATCTGGGGCAAGCTCGGCGACCTCTACGGCCGTAAGGCGGTCTTCCTCACCGCCGTGGTGATCTTCCTGGTCGGTTCCGCGCTGTGCGGCATGGCCGGATCGAGCTTCCTCGGCGGCGCCGACGACGGCATGGTCCAGCTGATCGCCTTCCGGGCCGTCCAGGGTCTGGGCGCCGGTGGCCTGATGGTCGGCGTGATGGCGATCATCGGCGACCTGGTGCCACCCCGCGAGCGCGGCCGCTACCAGGGCATGATCGCCGGGATCATGGCGATCGCGATGGTCGCCGGCCCGCTGGTCGGCGGCTTCATCACCGATCACCTCTCCTGGCGCTGGGCCTTCTACGTCAACCTGCCCCTCGGCGGTGTGGCGCTGGTGCTGCTGATCGCCACCATGCACCTGCCCAAGTACCGCACCGAGCACCGCATCGACTGGGTCGGTGCCGCCCTGCTGTCGATCGGCATCACCGGGATCGTGCTGATCACCACCTGGGGCGGCAACGAGTACGCCTGGGCCAGCCCGCAGATCCTCGGCCTCGCCGTACTGGCCGTCGCGGCGCTCGTGGTGTTCGGGTTCGTCGAGCGGCGGGTTCCCGAGCCGATCCTGCCGCTGCGGCTTTTCGCCAACCGGAACTTCGCCCTCATCTCGGTGATCGGCTTCCTGCTCGGCTTCGCGATGTTCGGCGCGATGAACTTCCTGCCCCTGTACCAGCAGACCGTGCAGGGCGCCTCGGCCACCAACTCCGGCCTGCTGCTGCTGCCGCTGATGTTCGGCATGCTGGTGGTCTCGCTGGTCGTCGGCCGGGCGATCACCCGGACCGGGCGGTACCGGGTCTTCCCGATCGTCGGCGGCGTGGTGATGACCGCCGGGCTCGCCCTGCTGAGCCTGCTGGAGGTGGACACCAGCAAGGTCCAGTCGTCGCTCTACATGCTCGTGCTCGGTGCCGGCATGGGTTTCCTCATGCAGACCTCCATGCTGATCGCGCAGAACAGCGTCGCCCAGAAGGACCTGGGGGCGGCCAGTGGCGCGGCCACCTTCTTCCGGTCCATCGGCGGGTCGTTCGGCATCTCCCTGTTCGGCGCCATCTTCGCCAACCGGCTGGCCGGCTCGGCCGCCGGTGGCGCGTTCAGCGGTGGCGGCGAGGCCGGCGCGGCGATGAACATCGAGCAGTTGCGGGAACTGCCGGCGCAGGCCCGTGAGGTGGTGCTCGGCGGTCTCGCCGACGCGATCTCGCACGTGTTCCTCTGGGCGGTGCTCTTCGCCGCGGTGGTTCCGGTGCTGGCCTGGTTCATCCGGGAGATTCCGCTGCGCACCAGCAACGAGCCGGAGCCGGACGCGAGTCGGCAGGAGCAGGCCGAGAGCGAGTTGGCCCGGGCGCCGGCGGTCTGACGGCGACCAGGGACCGTCTGGGCGGGTCCGGAGGGCGCGTGCCGGCGGCGGACGTCCCCGCCGGGGGCACACGCCCGCGACTCGTCACACCGATCGACGGAGCAGTCGGCGCAGCAGGGCGCGCAGTGCCCGGGTGACGCCACGGCGTTTGCGGACGGTCACTCCGGCCAGCGTCCGCGCGGTGGCGATGGTCTCCGGATCGAGGTCTGGCGTGGCCAGCGCCAGATGTGCCAGCGAGGCCGCGTTGGGCACCGGATGGTGCCGCACCGCCGTGGCCACCGCCGCCAGTCGCTCGGTGACCAGCGCGGCCACGTCGGTGCGGACCGACGGATCGACCCAGGCGGCGGTCACCAGGGCGAACAGGGCCGCCTCGGCGACCTCCGGCACCTCGTGCGCCAACTCCACGAGTACCCGCCGCCGGGTGGAATCGGGCCACGGCTCATCGGTGCGGTGGTGCAGCAACCCGAGGCAGGTCCAGACCTGCACGCAGCGCACCCACAGCGCCGGATCCTGACCGGCGAGCACCCGCCCGAGCGCGGTCTGCGGGGTCTCGGGCGGATGGGCGAGCAGGCCGAGCAGGTCGGCCAGGTCGAGCGTGGCCAGGCCGACCGCCGCGTCGTAGGCCGCCGGTGGGTGCGGCCAGGCGGGGTGGGCGAGCTGGCGCAGGCGGCGGGCGGCCTCCGCGGACGGCGGCGACGTGGGACGCGCCGCCACCGTCGGCTCCGACCCGCCGAGGGGCCCGGTGCCGGGTCGCCCGAGCGTCGCGGCGGTCCCGCTCGCCGGTGGTGCCGGCGTCACCTGACCCAGCCAGGGACGCCCTCGGCAGCATTCGGCCAGGTCGCCGTGTTCGTGTGAGTCGTCCGGGTGGTCGCGGACGAAGTCCGCCAGCGCCACCAGGTGTCGCACCGCACCATCCCGCTGGAATCGCAGGCGGTGCGCCGTGTGCACCGCGCAGTCGAAGGACGGGTTGCGGGCCAGGGCGCGCTCGATCCACCTGAGCGCCTCCTCGAGCCGGCCGTGGTCGGCCAGGGTGCCGGCGATGTCGGCGTACACCGCCAGGTCGTCCGGGTCGTGCTCGACGGCGCGACGCAACGCGGCCAGCGCCTCCCGGGTCCGGCCGGCGCTGCGTAGCGCGTACCCGAGCCACACCTCGCCCATCTTCGACGGCGCCGCCCGTACCCCCCGGGCGGCCCAGCGGACCGCGAGTGGAACCTCCTCCACCCGCCGGGCCAGCGCGGATGCCGTGCCCAGCAGCAGTGCGTGCTCCGGGTGGACGGTGACCGCGTTGCGGGCGAGCGTCAGGTACGGCGACAGGGCGGCCCGGTTCGGTGGCGCGACCGGGTCGGGCACGGCGGCGCAGACCTGCATCAGCACCCGGGCGGCCTGCTCGGGTCCGAGACGCTCGGCCAGCTCGGGCGAGGTCACCCAGGGCACGCCCGCCCAGTCCGCCCCCGGGGCGTGGGCGGTGGCCGCGACCAGCAGATCGAGGCCCTCGGCCGGTCGGCCGGCGGCGGCGAGCAGGTGTGCCCGGGCGACCACGGCGCCGACGAACGTGTGGTGCTGCAACGGGAACAGGTCGATCCCGCCGTCGCCGCTGGCGGCGGCCAGCCGGGCGAGGGTCTCGTGCACCTCGGGCAGCGTCGGTGCCCGGGCCAGCGCCGCGGCGACGTGCTCGGCGGCATGCGTCAGCTCGCCGGAATCCAGGGCCCGCCGGGCCAGGATCAGTTCCTCCGTCGCCGGCAGCGCCCGGTCATCCGTTCCCTCGGCCACGTGGTCCTCTCACTCGTTGGTCCCGGCTGCTCGGTGAGGTCGGGTCAGCGTAGGTGACGAACCCCAGTTTTGGTGATCCACTGCGCACTACTGCTCATTTGATTGCTTGGACTGGATCAAAGATGCAAGACTGAGCAGCAAACGCGCGGATATCGCGCAGGGGAGGAGTTTTCGTGACGCGCCCAGGCAGCGGCATGACCGCCGACATCGACGAGCAGCCGGCCGGCTACGAGCGACTGCTCTCCACCCAGCACGCAACCCGCATCGCCCGGGTGGCCGCGGCCATCGCCGAGCGCCGACCCCGGCACGTGGTGTTCACCGCACGCGGCACCTCGGACCACGCCGCGCTGTACGGCGCCTACCTCAGTGAGATCCGCCTCGGCCTGCCGGCCGGGCTGGCCTCGCCGAGCGCGGTCACCCTCTTCGGCGCCCGGCCGGACCTCTCCGACGCCCTGGTGGTCGGGGTCAGTCAGAGCGGCGGATCCCCCGACCTGACGGAGGTGCTCCGGGCCGCCCGTGCCTCCGGCGCCCTCACCCTGGCCGTCACCAACGCACCGGACTCGCCGTTGGCGACGACCGCCGAACTCGCCATCGACATCGCGGCCGGGCACGAGCGGGCGGTGGCCGCCACCAAGACCTACACGGCCGAGCTGCTCGCCCTGCTGATGCTGGTGGAGGGGATCCGGGCCGGTGACGGCGCGCTGCCCGCCGAGGAGCGCCGGGCGCTGGCCGACCTGCCCGAGTTGGCCGCCCGTACCCTCGCCGACCCCCTCGCGGCACAGCTCGCGCCGCGCTACCGCTTCGCCGCCCAGATCGTCACCACCGGCCGGGGGTACGCGTACCCGACCGCCCGGGAGGCGGCGCTGAAGCTGATGGAGACGTCGTACCTGCCGGCGCTGGCGTTCTCCGGCGCCGACCTGCTGCACGGCCCGCTGGCCATGACCGACCCGGACGTGCCGGTGCTGGCGGTGGTCGGCTCGGGGCCGGGCGGACGGTCGATGGGCGAGGTGCTGCCCCGGCTCGGTGAGCGCCGCGCCGACGTGGTGGTGGTCGGCTCCGCCGCGATCGACGGGGCGACCCGCCTCGCGGTGCCCGAGGTCGACGAGCGGTACGCCCCGCTACTGGACATCCTGCCGTTGCAGCGGCTGGCCCTGGCGCTCGCCCTGACCCGGGGGGAGGATCCGGACGCGCCGCGCGGGTTGAAGAAGGTCACCGCGACGATGTGACGGTCGGCGTGGCACGCTGGTCGGCGTGTCAACGCTGCGCGATCTCGCCGAGGAGCACACCCGCCTGCGCCGGGTCGACATCGACCACCTGCACCGCATCGCCGGTGACTGGCAGTTGCTGTCCGACCTCTCCTTCGCCGACCTGCTGCTCTGGGTTCCGGTCGACGGTGAGGGCAGCTTCCTCTGCGTGGCCCAGGTGCGTCCGACCACCGCGCCCACCGCGTACCAGGACGATCAGGTGGGACGGATCGTCGGTGGTCCGGAGGTGGCGCACCTGGAGGTCGCCTACGGGCAGGGGCGCATCTGGCGGGAGGGCGACCCGGTCTGGTACGGCGACGTGCCCGCCCGGCACGAGGCGATCCCGGTCCGGCTGCGCACGGCCGACGGTGAGTCCGGCGAGGTGATCGCCGTGGTGGGCCGGGACACCAACCTCTCCACCGCGCGTACCCCCAGCCAGTTGGAGCTCAACTACCTGACCACCGCCGACGACCTGGCGCAGATGATCGCCGACGGCACCTTCCCACCACCCCGGCACCCGGGCGAGACCACCTCGGCGCCCCGGGTCGGTGACGGGCTGGTGCGGCTGGACGCCGGCGGCAAGGTCACCTACGCCAGCCCCAACGCGCAGTCGGCGTACCGGCGCCTGGGTCACGCCTCGCTCCTGGTCGGCGAGGATCTCGCGGTGCTGCACCGGCGGCTGGCCGGCGATCCCCTGGACGGCACCGACGCCGCCAACGGCATCCTCGCCGCGCTGCGCGGCGAGGCGCCGCCCCGCCGGGAGATCGACGCGCGCGGGGCGACCATGCTCACCCGGGCCCTGCCGCTGATGCCCGCCGGCGTGCCGATCGGCGCGCTGGTGCTGGTCCGCGACATCACCGAGGTACGCCGACGCGACCGCGCGCTGATCACCAAGGACGCCACCATCCGGGAGATCCACCACCGGGTGAAGAACAACCTGCAGACGGTGGCGGCGCTGCTGCGCCTCCAGGCCCGTCGGGTGGCCATGCCGGAGGCGCGGGTGGCGCTGGAGGAGTCGGTGCGCCGGGTGGCGTCGATCGCGCTGGTGCACGAGACGCTCGCCATGTCCAGCGACGAGGCGGTGGAGTTCGACGGCATCGTCGACCGGGTGGCCAACGCGGCGACCGAGGTGGCGGCGACCGAGGTGACCGTGGCGATGCGTCGTACCGGCACCTTCGGCGTGCTGCCGGCCGAGATCGCCACCTCGCTGGTGATGGTGCTCAACGAGCTGCTGCTCAACGCCGTCGAACACGGCTTCCCACCGGCCGACGACGACTCGCCGGTGCCGGCCGGCCCGCCGAAGCCCGAGGTGGTGGTCTCGGCACACCGGCTCCGCCGGATGCTCAACGTCACCGTGACGGACAACGGCCGGGGCCTGCCGGCGGGATTCGACGCCGAGGGCGGCGCCAAGCTCGGGTTGCAGATCGTCCGGGCGCTCGTCACCGGAGAGCTGCGCGGCACCATCGAGTTGCGGCCCGGCGCCGACGGTGGCACCGAGGCCTTCCTGGCCCTTCCGTTGGCCCGCAGCGCGCCCGAGGGCCGCAGCGGCGGGTGACCTCCTGCCCGCCGCCCCGACGGTTCCGGTTCGTCACCTGTCGGGAACGGGCGGGTCGATGCTCAGCCGCGCCGGGTGAGCAGCGCGAGCGTGATGCCGGGGCGTGGCCACACCCGGGCCACCGCGAAGCGGTCGCGGAGCGCGTCGCCCTTGGTGCCGGGCACGGCGGCCAGTGGCTCGGATCGTCGTCCGGCCAGCACCAGCCAGACCCGGTCGACCTCGGCCAGGCACTCCGCCGGCCGGTCGCACTCGACGGCCCACAGGTCACCCCGACGTTCCTGCCCCTCGACCAGCAGCGCGTCCCGCGGGGTCCGGCCGCCGAGGTGGTAGCGCAGGCCGAGGTCGAGAAAGAGCCAGCTGTCGCGGGGTGAGTAGACCACCGCGTCACCGGGCTGCCGATCCCTGCCGACGATCTCGGCCACCGCCCGGTAGTCCACGGTCGCGCCGCGGGGCCACTCGTGGGTGCGGCGCAGCGCGGCCTGGTCGGGCAGGCCGAGCAGACCGGTCAGGGCCACCACCGCGAGCGCGGCGGGCAGCCGGGCGGAGGAGAGTGCCGCGCCGGCCAGCAGGCAGCCGAAGGGCACCACGAAGACCAGGTAGCGGGGCACCCAGATGGGGACGACCAGGCCGGCGAGAAAGAGCAGCAGCACCGGCGCCAGGACGCAGCTCACCGGCAGCAGCCCCCGGCGGCCCGCCCGGGCCGCGCCGAGCGCGGCGAGTCCGAGCAGTACGCCGCCGACCACACCGCTCTGCGCCACCCCGCCGGCCAGCGCGGCCAGATCACCGGGTCGGGCGGCGTCCACCCAGTCGAGCTGCCGGGCCCGCTGTCCCCGAGCCAGCAGAGCCAGCGGCGCCACCGCCACCGCCACCGGCACCACCGTGGCCAACCAGTACCCGAGCAGCCGGTCCGGCGACCCGCGCCCCCCGCCACCGCTCGATTCGCCGGCCCGGCCCTCGACCTCGCCACCGGCGGCGGGACCGGTCCGGACGCTTCCGGTCAGCACGGCGACCGCGTGGGCGGCGAGCAGGGTCAGGGCCACCAGGTGGGTGAGCCCGAGGGCGGTGGTGGCCGCCGCGTAGCCGACCCAGCGCCACCGGCTGGGCCGGCGCAGCGCGTCGACCAGCAGCAGCGTGCTCAGCACCGCGAGCGCGCCGGCCAGGGCGTACGGCCGCGCCTCCTGGCCGTACCGGGAGGTGCCGGGCAGCACCGCGAACAGCAGGCCGGCGAGGGTGCCGACGCGGGTGTCCCACAGCCGGTGTCCGAGTACCGCGGTCAGCCCGGCGGTCGCGGCCATGGCCAGGGCGGAGGGTAGGCGCAGGGCGGCCACCGAGTCGCCGGCCACCGCCAGCCAGGCGTGCATGAGCAGGTAGTAGGGGCCGGTGGCGGCGTCGATGGTGCCGGCCAGTCGGAACAGGCCGGCCACACCTCGGGTCGCCGCACTCCAGGTCGCCAGCTCGTCGCGCCACGGCTGGGCGGCGTCCAGGCCGGCGAGCGTCGCCAGCAGGGTGACCGTCGCCGGCACCAGCCACACCGGCACCGCGCGCAGCCGCCCGCCGCTGAGCCGGACGCCGATCCCGGCAACTGGAATCGACCTGTCGGACAAATCGCCCACGTTGCGAGCCTGCCACACGGTGACGCTCGGGGGAGCCGGCAGCGACCGCCCGTGATGTGGGATCGCGCACGCGACCATTGGCCGCCCCGGCCCAGGTGTGGCAGCATGACGGTTATGACTGCCGCTGTCGTGCGCCGCTTCGTGGCTCGACGCCACGTTGATTACGGCCGCGTGCGCAGCGCCATCTGTCCGGCTCACTGACGACGCCCGACCATCCCTGCCTCGGGCACGCAGCGCGCCGGCCGTGCAGAGACATCGCTGTCCACGGTCCCTCCGGGAACCGGTCGTCGCGCGCTCAGCCCCACCGAGGCGCAGCAGACAACGGAGGACGCCGCGATGGCAGTCAGCGAGATTCCGGCCCGCCCGCCGCGGGCGCCCCGGCGCCCCCGTGGTGAGGGCCAGTGGGCGCTCGGGCACCGAGAGCCGCTCAACCCCAACGAGCGGATCAAGAAGGACGACGATCCGCTGAACGTCCGGGCGCGCATCGAGAACATCTACGCCCACCGTGGCTTCGCCTCGATCGACCCGCAGGACCTGCGCGGACGGTTCCGGTGGTGGGGCCTGTACACCCAGCGTAAGGCGGGCATCGACGGTGGCCGTACCGCCGTGCTGGAGCCGCACGAGCTGGAAGACGAGTTCTTCATGCTGCGGGTCCGCGTCGACGGCGGCCAGCTCGACCTGACCCAGCTGCGCACCATCGCCGAGATCTCGCGGGAGTTCGCCCGGGACACCGCGGACATCACCGACCGGCAGAACATCCAGTACCACTGGATCCGGGTCGAGGACATGCCGGAGATCTGGCGGCGGCTGGAGTCGGTCGGGTTGCAGACCACCGAGGCGTGCGGCGACTGTCCCCGGATCGTGCTGGGCAGCCCGGTGGCCGGGGTGGCCGAGGCCGAGCGGATCGACCCCACCTCCGCCATCGACGAGATCGTCAAGCGGTACGTCGGCGACAAGCAGTTCTCCAACCTGCCGCGCAAGTTCAAGTCCTCGATCTCCTGGCTGGTGGACACCCCGTACGAGGCGAACGACATCGCCTTCCTCGGTGTCGACCACCCGGAACACGGCCCCGGCTTCGACCTGTGGGTCGGCGGCGGGCTGTCCACCAACCCGATGCTGGCCCAGCGCCTCGGCGTCTGGGTGCCGCTGTCCGAGGTGCCCGACGTCTGGGCCGGCGTGGTCGGCATCTTCCGTGACTACGGCTACCGCCGGCTGCGCCACCGCGCCCGGCTGAAGTTCCTGGTCGCCGACTGGGGTGTGGCGAAGTTCCGGGAGGTGCTGGAGAAGGAGTACCTCGGCCGGACGCTGCTCGACGGCCCCGCACCGACACTGCCGGAGCGGCCGATCGACCACATCGGCGTGCACCGGCAGCGCGACGGCCGTAACTACGTCGGCGCCGCCCCGGTGGTCGGGCGGGTCTCCGGCACCCAGCTCGCCCGGCTCGCGGACGTGGTCGAGGCGCACGGCAGCGAGCGGGTGCGGCTCACGCCGTACCAGAAGCTGCTGGTGCTCGACGTGCCGCCGGAGCGGACGGAGTCGCTGGTCGCCGGCCTGCGTGAGGTCGGCCTGGAGGCCCAGCCGTCGGCTTGGCGGCGCGGCACCATGGCCTGCACCGGCATCGAGTACTGCAAGCTCGCCATCGTCGAGACCAAGGCGCGCGGCGAGGAACTCGTGGCCCGGTTGGAGCAGCGACTGCGCGACTTCGACACGGACATCTCCATCCACATCAACGGTTGCCCCAACGCCTGCGCCCGCACCCAGGTCGCCGACATCGGCCTCAAGGGGCAGTTGGTGCCCGGGCCGGACGGCCGTCAGGTGGAGGGTTTCCAGGTACATCTCGGCGGTGGGCTGGGCATGGCCGAGGGGCGCACCGCCGGCTTCGGGCGCAAGCTGCGCGGCCTGAAGACGACCGCCGAGGAGCTGCCCGGGTACGTCGAGCGGCTGGCCGAGCGTTACCTGGCCGGCCGGACCGAGGGCGAGACGTTCGCCAACTGGGTGATTCGGGTCGACGAGGAGGAACTGCGATGAGTGGTGAGACTCGTTCCGTGCCGCTGTACTGCCCGTACTGCGGCGAGGAGGATCTGCGGCCGAGCGAGACCGGGCATGGCGCCTGGGAGTGCCACGCCTGTGCGCGGGTCTTCACGGTCCGGTTCAGTGGCCTGCTCTCCCGGGCGGTGACCCGGTGAGCGCCCTGGTCTCCGCCGCTGGCCTGGGCCTGGTCGGCACCACCGCCGTGGCCACCGCCGATCCGTCCCGACGCGATCCCGACGAGTTGCGCAGGCTCGCCGAGCGGGCCGGCCGGGAGCTGGAGGGCGCGCCCGCGCCGGAGATCGCGCGGTGGGCGGCGGAAACCTTCGGGGACCGGTTCTGCGTGACCAGCTCGATGGCCGACGCCGTCCTCGCCCACCTGGTCTCCCGGGTCGCACCCGGCGTGGACGTGGTGTTCCTCGACACCGGGCTGCACTTCCCGGAGACCCTCGCGGTCCGCGACGAGGTGGCCCGCACCCTCCCGGTGAACGTCCGTTCCATCCGGCCGCGACTGACCGTCGGTCAACAGGATGGCCAGTACGGACCGCGGCTGTTCAACCGGTCCCCGGACGAATGCTGCCAGCTGCGCAAGGTGGAGCCGCTGGAGCGGGCGCTCACCGACTATGACGCGTGGGCCGCCGGCCTGCGTCGCGACGAGTCGCCGACCCGCGCCAACACGCCGGTGGTCACCTTCGACGCGCGGCGGGGCAAGGTGAAGGTCAATCCGATCGCGGCCTGGACGCAGGCGGACGTCGACGCGTACATCGCGAGGTGGAACGTGCCGGTCAACGAGCTGTTCCGGCGTGGCTACGGCTCGATCGGCTGCTGGCCGTGCACCCGGCGGACCGGAGCCGGTGAGGACCCTCGGGCGGGTCGCTGGGCGATGTTCGAGAAGACCGAGTGCGGGCTGCACGTCTGACCGGAGGCGCCGGCCCGATCGGGCCGAGCGACCCCCGGCCGGCCGGCGCGCCGGGTGCGGTTGGTGCTTACGGGCCGGTTGGCGAGCCGCGGCGGCTGGTCGCCCATGGCCGCCGCGATGCGCGCGCGGGCGGCGCGACCAGGGGGCGGGG